>NZ_RRZJ01000044.1:0-34613 GCF_004368175.1 Pseudomonas sp. CH235 | reverse complement strand
GGAGCACACGATCATGAAACGCCAAATCCTTCTCGGCATCGCTTTCTCGGTTCTTGCAGTCAACGCTTTTGCAGCCAAACCCGCCCACACCATGATCGCCGAAGGCGGTTCGGATCGGTTGATTGAAAGTCGTTTGGCCGAGGGTGGTTCGGATCGTTTAATCGAACGTCGTGTGGCTGAAGGTGGTGCTGATCGTTTGATCGAACGTCGCGTGGCTGAAGGTGGCGCTGATCGTTTGATCGAACGTCGCGTGGCTGAAGGTGGCGCTGATCGTCTGATCGAACGCCGCGTCGCATGAGTCAAGTGTTCCACCGCTGTACAAACATAAAGCCCGGCCTGATCAGCCGGGCTTTATGTTTCGCTACAACGGCTGTGCCTATGACTCACATACGATATTGATCAATACCCTTCTCTAAAATCTCTATCGACCTCACGAGGTGCTTTATCGACTCAACAGAGGATACATGCTTAGCAATCAAAACTCTCCGTGTGTCTGAAGAAGCAAACTTCTTCAAACCAGGAAAATCCTTATCAAAGATTGTTCGCAGTTCCAACTCACTACATTTTGAACTATCAAACTCGCTCCGACGCCAGACCAAACGCACATTAAATACCGGCGCAGACTTTGTAGAAGCTTTTGTCACGCGGTAGAGTTCAAGAAAAACCGCCCAGCTTCCACCGCTCATTACCGACTGAAATTTTGGCGGCATAAGACAAATCCAGTAACTACCCTCTTCGATACAATCCGGCGTCAGCGAAGGGATAGCTTTGATGATGCTTGGCAGCATACTGGCTACGCCACGAATATTGAGTAATCGTTCACAAACCGTTCTATTTTGCGCACGAAACAAGATTAGTTCACCAAGCACTCCATCTAAGGAATTTGCTACCCAACGTGTAATGGAATGTCCTTTCAACTCCCTTAATGCACCGATAACACTAGGATGAGCCAATACAATATCTGAAGACAGTTCCGAAATCTCCGTATTTACCGGGCTTTCCCACTTCGTTACACTTTGACAATAAGATGCCAACAACTGCGCCGATGCATTTCCCCGATCCACCTGAAACCTAGCCCTATTGGCAGAAGCTTCCAGCCATTGATAATCTAAGAGTGCCCACCGATTGCCTAGACTAGCCAAGTGTGCTTCAGAATATGCATCCAGATCTTTATCCAACACGACGAAAGCAAAATCATAGCCAGCAAATGTTTTATTTTTTCCTAACTCCCCCTTCACAGCCTGCACGTATTTATCAAGCTGTACCGAGGTCAAAGAAGATTTAACTTTATTTTCAATGGTTATCAATATCTTATTTAGCGGATCCAAAAGAAACAGGTCAAGCCTGCCACTATCGGCCCCACCGTTCGTCTTTATATGAAGTTCACGAGTTAAAAAAGCAGCACCAAAACTGGTTGTGCGTATCTTTCCGGGCGTCCACTTTGCAAAGAACTTCTTATTATCCCGAATGCAATCATCACTGGCGGCATGAGCAGCTTCAAGAAAATCTTTAATCACCGCATCACCCTGCGAATGCCCCTCATTCGGAGTCATGCACCACTCCAACATTCGGGAGTTCTGATTTTCATACAGCTTCAAAACTTCAAACATATCGTCGGTAATCTTGTTCAACTCAATTAACTTGAGCAACCGAGGATCACGTAAAAAAGAATATAACTCTTGCGCTTCCATACCTGCCCTATTCCCTTTTTTCTCATGACAAGAGCGTGTTCACATCGTAACGCTCACAAAAAGCCCGGCCTGATCAGCCGGGCTTTTTCACGTCCAACCGGTGCTTATTGCACGGTTTTCAGTTTGACCACGTCACCGGAGACCTTGGTGGTGTAGCCGCTCAGGACCCATGCCCAGAACCAGTTTTCCTGAATCTGAGTGTTGATCATGGCATCGCCGCCCTTGGCCTGGATGGCGGCCTCTTGCGCACGGACGAAACGGCTGTTCTGCCGGATCGGGATCACGCCGAACAGCATCAGGCCGGTGGCAGTGGCTTCGCTGTGGCCAATCACGGTGTATTGGCTGCTGTCGTATTGTCTGGTGTTCATCGGGGTGCCGGTGCAACCTGCCAGAACCGCACCGATCAGGGCGGCGGCGACGACTTTGCTGAGGTATTTCACTTCAAGACTCCATGGGAAAACGCCCGGGATCCGTCTCTCGGGCGGCGCACACTTTACCGAACGCAGTGGCTCATTGACATCGGCCTCGGCAGACTTTCATTAAACGCCTTGCTGGCAGCCCGTCCGCGATGTCGCATACCATGGCGCCACTTCAATAAAAACAGACATTTCTCCATGCTCAAAGCCAGTCTGCGCAGCCACCTGACCCTTTGGTTTGCCGGTTTGTCTCTGCTGACGCTATTGAGCGTGGGCTTTTACGTCGGTGATATCGCCACTGAACAAATGAAACGCGCCAGCGGCAATGCGCTGCTGAGTACCGCGCGGTCGGCGGCGACGCTGCTGGGCGAGCAGTTGCGCGAGCGGCAACTGGAGGTCTATCTGCTCAGCCGGGCGCCGCATCTGGAACGCGGCGATCTGGACAATCCGGCAATTCTCAAATCGATGCAGCTGCGCACCGAAGCCCGCTCCGAATATGCGTGGATGGGGGTGACCGATGCTCAGGGGCGTGTGCATCAGGCAGTCAACGGTTTGCTGGTAGGTCAGGTCGTGCTGCAGCGCCCATGGTTTCAGGCCGGTCTGCGCGGGGAATACACCGGCGATCCGCACGAAGCCGTTTTGTTGGCGAAACTGTTGCCAGGTCTGCCCAACGGCGAGCCACTGCGCTTCATCGACTTCGCCGCGCCCATCCGCAACGCCGATGGCCAGGTGATCGGTGTGCTCGGCGCCCATGCGCACTGGAGCTGGGTCACGCACATCGTCGAATCGGCAGCGATGTCGCACAAGGGCGCGGAGCCGGATATAGAAGCGCTGATCATCGATCACGACGGCAAGGTGCTGTACCCGGAAGCGCTGGTTGGCCAACAAATGCTGGCCAAGGATCCGAAGTCACCAGGCTGGGTCGTCGGCAACGGCTACCTGACCAGCGAGGTGACTGTGCCGACGCCTACAGGCACTGCGCTGTCGTGGTCGATTGCCGTGCGTCAACCACTGGACACTGCGCTGCAACCGGCGCGACTGCTGTTTTATAAATTGCTGTTGCTGGGGGTTTTCGCCGCCGTGGCATTCGGACTCGTGGCGTATTACCTGGCGCTGTACCTGAGTCGTCCCATCGAGCAACTCGCGCGTTCTGCCCAAAAAGTGCAGAACAACCAACCGGGGGCCCACTTCCCTCTCCAGCATCCCGTGCGGGAAATTGCCCAGCTCGGCCAGTCGATCGATGCCATGACTCAGTCGCTGCTCGCCAAGGAACGTGAGCTGCAGGAGACCAACGCATCGCTCGAAGCCACCGTCGCCCAACGCACGGCGGCCCTGACCCTGGCCAACGCCGAGCTGCTGAACCTCGCTACTCACGATGGCTTGACCGGTGTCTACAACCGCCGCCGCTTCGACGAAAAACTCACAGAATACAGCCTGTTGTTTCGTCGTACCGGGCGGCCGTTTGCATTGCTTCTGATTGATGCCGATCACTTCAAGCACATCAACGACACTCACGGCCATGCAGCCGGCGACGACGTACTGCAGCAATTGGCGCAGCTGATCCAGATCAGCATCCGGAGCACGGATTTTGTCGCCCGTTACGGAGGCGAAGAATTTGCGGTGCTGCTGCCGGAAATCGCCAAGCCCGATACGCCCGATATCGTCGCCGAAAAGATTCGATCAGCGATTGCCGCAGCGACCTTTCCAGCGGTCGGCGCGGTGACGGTCAGCATCGGTGTCGGCCTGGCCGACCCGGCCGACAACGCTCCGACAGCACTGCTCAAACGTGCTGATCAACAGTTGTATCAGGCGAAAGCCGAGGGTCGTAATCGCGTAGCCTGCCAGACGTCACTCACCGAAGTTAACGGACTCGGCTGACCCGCGATTGAATCAGGTGTTGGTCTTCAACCGGGTCCAGAACCGAGTAATCAACCGGGCAATCGCTGCTGGCAGTTCTTCACAGTGAACGGGAACTGCATTGCGCAGCTCCCGCACAGACGCTTCATTGCTGAGAAAACGTCTGAAGATACGCCAACAAATTATCGATCTTCTCTTCATCACTCAGCCCCCAAAAGATCATCCGCGTCCCCGGCACCACGCCCTTCGGATCCTTCAGATAGTTCGTCAGCGTTTCACGATCCCAGGTCAGGCCGGAGTTTTTCATCGCGTCGGAATACACGTAATTCGCCGACGTCCCCGCCGGGCGGCCGATGATGCCGTTGAGTTCCGGGCCGAAACCCGGGCGGGCGGATTCGCCGACCTGGTGGCAGCCGCCGCACAGGCGCGGGAAGATTTTGGCGCCGGCCTCGGCGTCACCGGCAGCCAGTGCTGGCGTGCTGAGCAGGCCTGCGTTGAGGATCAGGGCGAGCGTTAATGCAGCGTTTTTCATCGGGGAATTCCAGATCTTCGGCGGCGCCAAGGGTAATCGTGCGCGGCAAGTTGCGCTACAGGTAGGCGCCCACGACCTGACGAACTTTGAGCAAGGCTTGACGCAGGACAAGCATGTCCACCGATCCCAGCGCCAGGCGAATCGCGTGCGGCACATGGGTGGACACGGTGAAGGGTTCTGCGGTGGTGACGGAAACCTGCTCGTGCATCAACTCGACCACGATGTGGTCGGCCCGCACATCTTCCGGCAGCGGCAACCAAAGGAAATACGAAGAGGGATGGCTGACGGTCGGGAGACCTTCGAGGATCTGAGCAGCCAGTGCTTGCCGGGCTTGGGCGTCGCTGCGCTTTTGTGCTTCGAGGAAGGTGACGGTGCCGTCGTCGAGCCAGCCGCAGGCGATGGCGGTCATCACGCCGGGGGTGTTCCAGGTGGTGGCGCGGATGATCCGCTCCAGCGCCGCCACCTGCTCGACCGGCGCGGCAATGAAGCCGACACGCAGGCCGGTGGCGATGTTTTTCGACAGGCCCGACACGTAGACCGTGCGTTCCGGCGCGAGATCGGCCAACGGGGGCGGCGGGTTATCGACCAGAAAGGCGTAGGCCGCGTCTTCGATGATCGTCAGATCATGCCGGCGGGCAATCGCGATCAAATCCTCGCGCTGTGCCAGAGGCATTACCCAGCCCAATGGATTGTGCAGGGTCGGCATGCTGTACACGGCACGCACCGGTCGTTGGCGGCAGAGTTTGTCGAGGGCCGCCAGATCGGGGCCCTGCTCATTGACGGGAATCGCCACCACTTCCAGGTGCAGCGCTTCGGCCAGTACTTTGAATCCGGAGTAGGTCAAGGCGTCGGCGGCGATCACATCACCGGGTTTGAGCAGCGCCATCAGCGTTACCGCCAGCCCTTGCTGGGCGCCGTTGACGATCAACACCTGCTCGGCGTCGACACTCAAACCCCGTGTTTGCAGGTGCCGCGCCACCGAGGCCCGTTCATGCTGGCGACCGGCGTGGGGCTGATAGCGCAGCAGCGCCTCGAGGTCGCCGGACAGCGCCAGTTGCCGCAACGCGGTGCGCAGCAGCTCGGCCTGCCCCGGCAATGACGGGTAGTTGAAGTTCAGATCGATCATGCCGACCGCGACGTCCTTCTGGTCAATCCCCTGCCCCGGCAACAACGACGTTTCCCGCACAAACGTGCCGCGCCCGGCTTCGCCGCTGACCAGGCCCATGGCCTCAAGCTCGGCGTATACGCGCGAGGCGGTGACCAGCGCCAGCCCTTCGTTCGCTGCCAGTTGCCGGTGAGTCGGTAAGCGAGTGCCGGGCAAAAGGCGACCGGAGCGAATGTCGGCGGCATAGGTGTCGACGAGGGTCTTGTAACGGGAGCGCGGCATGTCGGGCTGTATCCATGACAATTCTTTGATTGTGCTGATTCTCGTCCCTAGGATTGTTTCAACGCAACCCACCACTGAGCGCAATGCGTATGGAACGAACCACCCAACTCGGCACCCCGGCCCTGGAAAAAACCAGCGGCTGGATCAATGGCTTTATCGGCGTCGTGATCTTCAGCGGCTCGCTGCCTGCCACGCGGCTGGCGGTGCTGGAATTCGACCCGGTGTTTCTCACCGTCATCCGCGCGACCATCGCCGGCGCCCTGGCGTTGTGCCTGTTGTGGCTGTTTCGCGAACGGCGTCCGGCGCGGGATCAGTGGTTGTCGTTGCTGATCGTCGCGCTGGGCGTGGTTGTGGGTTTCCCGTTGTTAACGGCCCTGGCGCTGCAATACGTGACGTCGGCGCATTCCATTGTGTTTGTAGGACTGCTGCCGCTGGCGACGGCGATTTTCGGCGTGCTGCGCGGCGGTGAGCGGCCGCGTCCGGTGTTCTGGATTTTTTCGGTGCTGGGCAGTTCGCTGGTGGTCGGTTTTGCTATCTCACAAGGCCTGACCGCCTCGCCCACCGGTGATCTGCTGATGCTGGCAGCGATCCTCGCCTGCGGCCTCGGTTACGCCGAAGGCGCAAAACTGTCGCGCACCCTCGGCGGCTGGCAGGTGATCTGTTGGGCGCTGGTACTGTCGTTGCCGGTGATGGCCGTGCTGAGCGTATGGCTGGCGCCCGCCTCGTTCAGCGGTATCAGCGTGTCGGCGTGGGTTTGCCTCGCGTACGTTTCGCTGTTCAGCATGCTGATCGGTTTTGTGTTCTGGTATCGCGGGCTGGCTCAGGGCGGGATTGCGGCGGTCGGGCAGCTGCAATTGCTGCAGCCGTTTTTCGGCCTGGCACTGGCCGCGACCTTGCTGCATGAACATGTCAGCGTGAGCATGCTGGTGGTGACGCTGGGGGTGATCCTGTGCGTGGCCGGGGCGAAGAAATTCGCCAAATAGTTTTCAGCTCGCGCCGGATTTCCATTCTCGCGGGCTGAGTCCGGTCTTGCGCCGAAACGCCCGGGCCAGCGCCGACGGACTTTCATAACCGACCTCTTCGGCGATCAACGCAATCGGCCGTCCCTCACGCAGGCGTTTCTGCGCGAGGCTGATCCGCCAGCTCACCAGATAATCCACCGGCGTCTGCCCCACCACCCGCCGGAAGTGTTCGGCGAAACCGGCGCGGGACAGATTGGCGGCACTCGCCAGCTCGGCGACGCTCCAGGCCTTGGCCGGCTGGTCGTGCATCAGGTTCAAGGCTCGGGAAATCTTCGGATCGGCCAGCCCGGCCATCATGCCCGGCTGCTGGTTGCGACTGCTGATTAAATGGCGCAACAACAGAATCACCAGCAATTCGAACAATCGGTCCATCACCGCTTCGCGCCCGCAGTGTCCGTCGAAAGCTTCTTTGAACAGCCACTCCAGGGTGTTGGCCATTTCCGGGAGGTCGGCGAGTTTCAGCACCAGATAATCCGGCAGCGCTTCCGCCAAAGCATTGCCCGCACCGCCGTCGAAGGTCAGCGAAGCGCACACCAGTTGCGTGCCCATGCCTTCATCGGCGAACAAGCGATGGGCCATGGGACGGGGGAAAAAGATCAGGGTCGGTTCGTTGAGCGAAATTTCAGGATCACTCCCGGGTTTGAGCAACAGCTCCCCCGCCTGCAACAGGTGCACATGCCCGCACACCTGATCGCCGCCGTAGGCGCTCACCCCGCAGAACGTGCCGCTGTGAAAGGTGCCGGCATTGACGCCGAAGTGGCTGAGCAGCGTGGAAAGGCGATCCATGACTGATTCTCGCAAGGACAGGTTTGGACGATCTGTCGCATATCCTCGACGATTTGCACCCAAAGTACCAGCCGCGCTCCGTAGCATTCACTCCATCCCCGGCGCACTTCGCACCGGAATTTCGGAGAATCACCATGAGCCGCATCGCCCCTCTCAGCCTCGAAACCGCCACCGACGCCACTCGCCCGACACTCGAAGGCGTGCAGAAAAAAATCGGCTTCCTGCCCAACCTGTTCAAGACCCTCGCCGTCGCACCTGTCGCGCTGGATGCCTACGTGCAAATCTCCGCCACTCTGGGCAAGACCTCACTGAGCGCCAAGGAAAAAGAGGCGGTGTATCTGGCCACCTCGCAAGTCAACGGTTGCGACTATTGCCTGGCGGCGCACACCCTGTTCGCCAGCAAGGCCGGGCTGGCAGCAGAAGAAATCATCGAAGCGCGTCACGGTCGGTTGAATGCTTTTGCCACCCTCGCCCATCAACTGACCGAAACCCGTGGTCATCTGAACGATGAGCAGATTGCCGCCGCCCGCGCTGCCGGCATCGACGACAAGAAGATCATCGAAGTGATCGCCGTCGTCGCCGCGCAAACCCTCACCAACTACCTGAACAACGTGGCGCTGACCGATATCGACTTCCCCGCCATCGATGCCTGACCAGTGACCGGGGTCGATCTCAGTCGTGATCGACCCCGGCGCGTTTCAGCAACTTCTTGCAGCGCTCGGACAGGTGAAACACCTGCAACTGCTTGCCCGCCTTGGCATAGCGTTCGCGCAGGGTTTTCAGCGCGGCGATGGCCGAGTAATCGACAAAGCTCAGGTGCCGGCAATCCAGCGTCACCCGTTGCGGGTCACTGGCCGGGTCGAACTGATTGAGGAACGGCGTGGTCGAGGCAAAGAACAGCGTACCGTGCAGGCGATACAGTTTGCTGCCGTCCGCTTCCAGATGTTCATCGGCGTACAGCTCGCGCGCTTGCTGCCAGGCAAAATTCAGCGCCGCGATAATGATCCCGCACAGCACTGCCGTGGCCAGATCGGTGAACACCGTGATGGTGGTTACCGCGATGATCACCAGCACATCGTTGAGCGGCACTTTGTTCAGCACCCGCAACGAGGCCCAGGCAAACGTCTGCTGCGACACCACGAACATCACGCCCACCAGCGCCGCCAGCGGAATCCGCTCGATCAGCGGCGACAGAAACAGAATGAACAGCAGAATCAAAACCCCGGCCACCACCCCGGACAAACGCCCGCGCCCGCCGGAACTGAGGTTGATCACGGTCTGACCGATCATCGCGCAACCGCCCATGCCGCCGAAGGCACCGGAGACTACGTTTGCCGCACCCAACGCCACGCATTCGCGATCCGGATAGCCACGGGTTTCGGTGATTTCGTCGGTGAGGTTGAGGGTCAGCAGGGTTTCCAGCAGGCCGACCAGCGCCATCAGAATCGCGTAGGGCGCGATGATGCGCAGGGTGTCCAGCGTCCACGGGATGTCCGGCAGCGCGAAGGTCGGCAAGCCGCCGGCGATGTGCGCCATGTCGCCGAGGGTGCGGGTCGGCAGGCCGAGCAGGTAAACCAGCAAACCGACGCCGAGGATCGCCACCAGTGCCGGCGGCACGGCGCGGGTCAGGCGCGGCAGGATGTAGACGATGGCCATGGTCAGCAGCACCAGCCCGGTCATCAGGTACAACGGCGTGCCGCTGAGCCACTGTTCACCGCTCTTGAAATGCTCCAGTTGCGCCAGCGCGATGATGATCGCCAGACCGTTGACGAACCCGAGCATCACCGGGTGCGGCACCATGCGCACCAGTTTGCCCAGCCGCAGCAGCCCGAACGCCATCATGATCAAGCCACCGAGCAACACCGTCGCTAACAGATATTGCACACCGTGTTGCACCACCAACGCGACGATCACCACCGCCATCGAACCGGCCGCTCCGGACACCATGCCCGGCCGGCCACCGAACAGCGCGGTCAGCGTGCAAATGATGAAGGCGCCGTACAGGCCCATCAGCGGATTGAGGTGGGCCACCAGCGCAAACGCAATGCATTCGGGCAACAGGGCAAACGAGGTGGTGAGTCCGGCCAGGACATCAGCGCGCAGACGAATCGGTTTCATGGCTTACCTGACAGAGCGGCCGACAGGCGCGGCCGCATGCATTGGCGCAAAAGAGCGCCGCGGAAAAAGAGGGTTGAGGATGTTACGCAAATGCACCGGCGTGGGCTAGCAATCGCTGACAGGAACGGGTTGGCGCTCTATGCTTGCGCGCTTCATCGATCAACGGGTTTGAACATGTCACCGCTATCCACTCGCGAAGTCTGCCAGCGCTTGCGCGATGCGGCGTTGGAGGTTTGCGCGCTACAGCGTATTGCGCAGGAATCCGGGCCCGGCCAGATCTCGGTCGAGATCGACGGCTGGCAGCTGTTGCTCGACTTTGACGGTCAGCGCCTGCACCACTGCCTGCAATGCCGCTGCCCGGAAGATCGGGTGTGGCGACTCGACACGACTCAGCGTTTCGGCACCGACCCGGTCAGCCTGCTCAGCACCTGGGAGCTGGCGCAGATCGAGCGGTTGCTGGCTCAGGTCGGCTGAGACCGGATCACCCCTGCCGCAAGTCCAGCAGCTAGGTGTAATAGCCAGTGTCACGTATCCAACCGAGTGATTCGTACAAACCCTGGGCTGTGAAATTGTCGGTGGCGGTTTCCAGCACCAGGCCCTTGGCGCCGGTTTCGATGGCAAAGTCGCGGGCGGTGTTCATCAATAATCGCCCCACTCCACGGCCCCGGGCGGCTGGCGTAGTGAACAGATCGCTGAGCAGCCAGGTGCGATGGGCGTCTATCGAAGAAAACGTCGGGTATAGCTGGACGAATCCAAGCGCCTCACCGCTTTCATCCTCAACCAGAAAAATCGCCGATTCATTGCCGGCCATGCGTTCGGCGATGAAGGCCCGCGATTGCTTGAGATTTGACGGCTGGCCATAAAAACCGCGATAGCCGTCGAACAGCTTCGCCACCGCGTCGAGGTGAATCGTCGTGGCGCGCAGTGCCTGAAGGGTCATTGTCACTTTCCTGAGGTTACTGAAATTGAAACCAGCATAGCGCTGAGGAGCGAGTTCGCTGGCTTAATCGCTATATAGTTTTGTATATTGCGAACCCGAAATGGCCAGACCCTCCATGCCGTCCATGAGCAGCATCCGCGAACGCAACCAGCAACTGATCCTGGCCGCCGCCAGTGAAGAATTCGCCGCCAACGGCTTCGACGCGACCCAGACCCGCGACATCGCCGCCCGCGCCGGTGTGCCCAAGGCCAATCTTTATTACTACTTCCAGAGCAAGGAAAACCTCTACGGCAAAGTGCTGCTCGGCTTTGTCGAACCGTTGCTGGAAGCCTCGGCGGTGCTGCGCGAAAGCGACGACCCACTGATTGGCCTGCGCGCCTACGTTGCCGCCCGCATCCGCATCGCCCGCGAGCATCCGGCAATCGCCAAGGTTTTCAGTGGTGAGTTGCTGCTCGGCGGCCGCCAGTTGCCCGACGAATGCCGCGACCTGCTGCACGGCGAAGCCCGGCGCAATGTCGAGTGCCTGCGCAGCTGGATCGACCGCGGGCTGCTGGCGCCGGTGGATCCCGAGCATCTGATGCTGTTCATCTGGTCGGCGACGCGCACCTACACCAACATTGGCTGGCAGATGGGGCGCATCACCGGACGGGAGGTGCCGCAGGATGAGGATTATGCGGTGGCGGCGGAGACGATTACACGGTTGGTATTGGAGGGGGTGGCGGCGCCGCGGGCGGAGGAAATCCGCGGCGTGCTGTTTACGACTTGAAGCGTCAGGGCATGAAATCCAGCGGCAGTGCGCGGTCGCCTTCCATCCGCTCGTACCATGCCTGGAACTGAGCAGGCAGGCGCTTTTTCCATTCCGGTACATTGGCGTAGTAACGGGCTCGCGTGCGGCCCTCTTTATCAGATACCAACATCAGCACCCAGAAACGGTGACTGGCCGCACGCATCAGAATGGCCGCGTTCATATTGCCCAGTCCGCGCACCCACATCTCGATGACCTCTGCATCAGGCACGTCAACCGCCGGGTCGCCGACGGTCATGGTACTCGTACGGTCCACCAGCGTCTGATAATCACCGTTGAGCAGTTTATGCATCGCCTGATCCTCTTGCTGCGTACGAGCAAGTCCAAGGCTCAACAGGTTGTAATTCATCGAAAGTGGTTTGTCAGCCGCCACATAACGACCTGAGTAAAAGACACCCATACCGGCACTGCAATCAACGTCATCGCCATTCTGTGTGACGTCCAGTACACCATTGATCGCTCGAAAAACAAGCGTGCAACTACCCTCTTCGAAACGGGCTTGATCACCGTTCAACACAGCAACACCTTCCAGTTCACCAGAGTTGGCGCCCTCCTGTGCTGAAATTCCAAAGCGGACGTGTGTGGCGTCCTGACGCTTGATGATCACTTCGGATGCCGAGTTCACCCCGTGAGGAATCAACTGCCAGGTGGCATCCCATGAGAACGTTCTGGGTGCATATTTCAGCTCAGTCAGGCGCATCAGATATTCACGAGCCAAGCACGCCGGGTCAGCGCCACAAAGGCTGCGGTTCTTCAACCATGCTCTTTGATCAGCCTTGAGCGCTTGCGGGTCAGCCACCTGCGCCAACGTTGTCCGCCAGAGCGCCCCGAGTTTCTCATCGAGACTCGAGGTATACGGATCCGCACAAACGGCTTTTTCAACCGGGCTGGAAGCGCCAGCACAGTCAAAACTGGCAGCGTGGGAGGCGGTAGCAAATACGAAAGACGTCAGCAGCAAAGCGTGACGGAGATTGAAAACGAGCATCGACAGATTCCATTCCTGAGGCGGCGGCAGTATGCCGGGCCCGGGCTATCGATGCTCTGGATTTTTCACTGCTTGCTCGCGGGCAACCGGGCTCTTGTGCAAGCAAGCATCAGAATGTGATCCCGGCCGCCGGCTTCACATCGATCCGCGCCACGGAACCGGTCAGGTGCGCCCAGTCCTTGTTGTGTTCGGCGATGATGTCTTCGGCGCTCATGTTGCCGTTGTCGACCGTCGTATGGGCGTCGGCCGCCAGCTCCACGTCGTAGCCCAGTTGATGGGCCTGGCGCACGGTGGCGTTGACGCAGTAATCGGTTTGCATGCCACAGATCACCAGGCGGTCGAAGTCTTCCCGGGGGATCAGTTTCTGCAGATTGGTCTGGTAGAACGAGTCGTTGGCGGTCTTGTCGACGCGCAGATCGCCGGGCGCGGTGACCAGGCCGTCAGCCAGTTGCCAGCCTTCGGCACCGTGAGCGAACGGGCTATCCTTTTCGTTGTGCTGGATCAGCACCACCGGAATGCCCGACTTGCGAGCGCGGGCGCTGAGGCCGTTGATGGTGTCGATTACCCGTTTTGCGTCGTGGCACTCGTATTCGCCTGTGCACAGGGCGCGCTGGACATCGATGATCAGCAATGCGGTGGTCATGGTGAGCCTTCCTTGATCGGTCCTTGAGACAGGGGCGGACGTGTGCCCGCCCCCTTTTTACTCTGCTCAGTAACCCAATGACAACCCGGTGTTGCGCCGTGGATCGTTGGCGCCGTAGAAGCGGTTCTTGCCGACCGGTTTGCCACCCAACGACGGTGCACCGACCAGAATCGCGGCGATGTGGTTGGCGTCCTGCGGGCCCGCAAACTTGTGGCCCCAGCTCTCGAGAATCTTCTTCGTGTCGGGGCTGGCGGCGAAGTCTTCGAGGTTGGTTTCCTCCGGCATCCACTGCTGGTGGAAGCGCGGCGCATCGACCGCTTCCTGCAGGCCCATGCCGTAGTCGATGACGTTGAGCATGGTCAGCAGGGTCGCGGTGATGATGCGACTGCCACCCGGCGTACCGACCACCATCACCACCTTGCCGTCCTTGGTGACGATGGTCGGGCTCATCGAAGACAGCGGTGCCTTGCCGGGAGCGATGGCGTTGGCTTCGCCCTGCACCAGGCCGTACATGTTCGGCACGCCGACCTTGGAGGTGAAGTCGTCCATTTCATCGTTGAGGATCACCCCGGTCTTGCTCGCCATCACGCCCGCGCCGAACCAGTCGTTGAGGGTGTAGGTGACCGATACAGCGTTGCCCCACTTGTCGACGATCGAATAGTGCGTGGTGTTGCTACCTTCATGGGGCGCGACGCCGGGTTTGAGTTCCGCCGACACACCGGCCTTCTGCGGCTGGATCGCGTTACGCAGCTTGGTCGCGTAGTTCTTGTCCAGCAGGTGTTCGATCGGATTCTTCACGAAATCCGGGTCGCCCAGATAGCTGTTGCGATCCACGTACGCATGGCGCATTGCCTCGATCTGGTAGTGCATGCCCTGAGCCGAATGGAAGCCCAGATCCTTCATCGGATAGCCTTCGAGGATGTTCATGATCTGGCAGATCACGACGCCGCCGGAGCTTGGCGGCGGTGCGGACACAACGTGATAGCCGCGATAGTCGCACTCCACCGGGGCCAGTTCACGGGTCTTGTACTTGTCGAGATCGGCCTGGGTGATGATGCCCTTGTTGGCCTGACTGGACGTGACGATGGCGTCGGCCACCCAGCCTTTATAGAAACCGTCGGCGCCTTTTTCGGAAATGGTGCGCAGGGTTTTGCCCAGGTCCTTCTGCACCAGCTTCTGCCCGACTTGCATCGGCTCACCGTTGCTCAGGAAGATCGCACCGGAATCCTTGATGTCCTTCTTGAACACGTCAGTGGCGTATTCCAGCAGCTCGACGTCGCCCTGCTCCAGTTCGAACCCGTCTTCGGCCAGTTTGATGGCCGGGGCGATCATTTCCTTGCGCGGTTTGGTGCCGTACTTGCTCAGCGCCAGCTCCATGCCGGACACAGTGCCCGGAACGCCGACCGCGAGGTGGCCACGGGTACTCAGGTCCGGAATGACGTTGCCGTCCTTGTCGAGGTACATGTTGGCCGTCGCGGCCAGCGGGGCTTTTTCGCGGAAGTCGAGGAAGGTCTTGCGCCCGTCCGCCAGTTGAATGGTCATGAAACCACCACCACCGAGGTTGCCCGCCGCCGGGTAAACCACCGCCAGTGCATAGCCCACGGCGACCGCCGCATCCACCGCGTTGCCGCCACTTTTCAACACGTCGACACCCACGTGAGTGGCCAGGTGCTGGGCGGTGACCACCATGCCGTTTTCGGCAGCAACCGGGGCAACCGAGGCGGCGTGGGCCATGAGGCAGCTGAGCGCCAATGAGGTCGCAATCAGCGATTTGGCAAAAGGTTCGTACTTCATGAGTCGGTCTCTTCTTTTTATAAGGTAGGAAAGCGCTTCAAGAGCATCAGCCAGTATGGTCGCGATTACGGTTTGCGCCTCCCCGATCCGGCAGTATGCTGGGCGCAGTTTTCGACCCCGTCCCGGAGTTTTCCCCATGGCCTACACGTTCATCACCCTGCCCTCGCCCGTCGGCGCGTTGAAGCTGGTCGCGAACGGCTCACGTCTGGCCGCCATCCTCTGGGAAAACGACAAACCGAACCGGGTGCGACTGGGACCGATGAGCGAAGCACCGGACAATCCGGTGTTGATGAAAACCGCGCGACAGCTGGAAGAATATTTTGCAGGAACGCGAAACGCGTTCGATCTGGAGCTGGACTTTGCCGGCACCGAGTTCCAGAAAAAGGTCTGGGCCGCGCTGCTGACCATTCCGTTTGGCGAAACCCGCACCTACAGCCAGATCGCCGAACAGATCGGCCACCCGAGTGCGGTGCGCGCCGTCGGCGCGGCGAACGGGCGCAATCCGATCTCGATCATTGCGCCTTGCCATCGAGTCATCGGCGCCTCAGGCAAACTGACCGGTTTTGCCGGAGGCCTGGAAGCCAAGGAGCGCTTGCTGACCCTGGAGGGTCGCCAGTGTTCGGGCATCGGTAAAACCGGTGACTTGTTTTAACCGCCAAACAAATTATTCATCGCCGCATACTGCAACAGCATGATGGTCTTGGCATCGCAGATC
Organism: Pseudomonas sp. CH235; assembly: GCF_004368175.1. Classification (NCBI taxonomy): domain Bacteria; kingdom Pseudomonadati; phylum Pseudomonadota; class Gammaproteobacteria; order Pseudomonadales; family Pseudomonadaceae; genus Pseudomonas; species Pseudomonas sp. CH235. The sequence continues at coordinate 18,922 of NZ_RRZJ01000044.1, read as the reverse complement.
TCGCCCCGCTGGAACGCCGCCAGCGCGTCGTCGAAACGCCACTCCAGCACTTCAAGTTCTTCGGTTTCTTCTTCCAGACCGCCTCCCTCACTGACCTTTGACGAGGCATCGTACTCGGCGATGAAAAAGTGCAACTTCTCGGTCACCGAGCCGGGACTCATGTAAGCCTCGAACACCTTCTTCACGTCATGCACGCGATAACCGGTTTCCTCCTCCGCCTCGTCGCGGATGCGCTGCTCCGGCGCCGCGCCTTCGAGCAGTCCGGCCGCCACTTCAATCAGCAAACCGTCGTGACCGTTGACGAACACCGGCAGGCGGAACTGCCGGGTCAGCACCACGGTGTGCTGCTCGCGGTTGAACAGCAGAATCGCCGCGCCATTGCCACGGTCGTAGACCTCGCGCGTCTGGCGCTGCCAGTCACCGTTGTTGCGGTGATAGTCGAAGGTGATTTTCTTCAGCAGATACCAGTCGTGGGACAACACCTGGGTATCGACGATGTTGACCCGCTCGGCTGTGTTGGACATGACGCCTGATCCTTTTTTGTCATCGGAAGATGGCCATGGTAGGTGAAATGATGCGAACCGCCGACGAAAAAAAGCCCGGCAGCGCTACCGGGCTTTTCCTTCATTGACTACTGATGCGCCACGTTCACCGTTGCTGTATCAGTGCCCTGGGCCGCAGACGGCGCCCCGTGAATCAGGGGTCCATAACGACGACTGAATTCCCAGTTGTACGGCACGCGATCCTTGCTGGTGCCGTTGTCCCAGTTCACCGACCAGGTCATCAGGCCCTTGATCGGATGCCCTTTGACCGCCAGACGTTTCATCGCGTTGCCGACCACGGTTTTGTCGATCACGTAACCGGTGGCGGCGGCATCGACGTTGGCCGGTAGGCCGATGACGAACTTGTCCGCCGGGATCTTCGTGAAACCGCGAGTACCGGTCACAAGGCTCTCGGTCAGGTAATAGAGGAAATCCTCTTTCATCGCGTCGTTGTTCTGGGCGATCCACGCGCCGTTGCCGTTATTGGCTTCCGGCACCCAGACCCCGTCGCCGCCCTGGTTGTAGAACTGCGGAGCGATGAAGTCGTAATAGCCTTCCAGCGCTTGCAGGTAACCAACGTATTTGCCGGAGGTGGTCAGGTACGGAAACTCCGGCGCCATGCTGATGATGAAATGCTTGCCCTGGCCTGCGTAGTGATCCTTGACCAGTTTCAGCGCGGCCGGCAGGACGGTCTTGTTGGCAGCGAAATCAATCGCGCTCTGTTCAAGATCGATGTCCAGGCCGTCGAAGCCGTAGGTTTCCACCAGCCGGATGATTTCGTTGGCCAGCGGTTGTTCTTGGCCGGCGCGCAACTCGATGTGCGCATCGGCACCGCCCAGGGAAATCAGCACGGCCCGTCCCTGACTGTTGAGCACGCCGACCTGACGGCGGAACTCGGCATCGGAGACGTTGAACGGCTTGAAGGTCGGAATCCCGCTGCCCTTCATGAAGGCCACCGCGACCACGTTGTATTCCTTCGGTACGTTTTCCAGCGCGATGTTGGCGAACTGGCCGCGCTGGTAACCGTCGCTCGGGCCGGCCGGCCAGTTGTGCCAGAAGCCCATGAGGATCCTCTTGCCGGTAAGGCTCGGCATCAGCGACGCCGCGTCGCTGGCCTGGTTTTTCAATAGGGTGAAGTCGATGTTTGACATGTTCTAATCCTTCAGAACGTGTGGGTTTGACGTTGCGGGCTTATTTGAAGTCCACATCGAAGGCCTGATAGAAGGCGTTGCCGGTGTTGGCGACGATCCACATCAGGACGATGACGTGATGACCCTGCTTGTTGCCCGGAAGTTTCACGGCGTGGTTGACCTTGGCTTTCAATTCCGCCGAATGACTGTAGTACGGCACTTGCGGATAGAAATCCTCGGCGAACGGTTGCGCCTCCAGTTGCGCTCGGCTGATGCGTTGTTTCGGGTCCCAGCCATCCTTGGTGATCAGCCAGCGATAACCGCGGGTGGTGTGCGGCGCGGTGTACTCCCACTTGACCTCAAGGGTCTGACCGGGGGTGACATTGAGCAGCGGCCAGGAGAACGGACGCCCGAGTTTCTTGCTCATTTCTTCTGCGGTGAAGTTCACACAGTCACGTGCGTCGTTCTTGCCGCCACTGAGAATATAGCCGTCAGCCGGCGGTACGACGCTCGGGTTGTCGCTTTCGAACGGCGCCGGGAGCGGACCGGCCGCGAGTGCCGGGAAGTTCTTGCCGCCTTCCATTTCATTAACCTGCCAGCCGCCGAGCAATCCTTGCTCGATGGCCACCGCGCCGCGGCTTGCAGGGGAAATGACGCGACCGTGTCGCAGTTGGGTTTGAGCTTGTGGTTGGTTCATGTTTTTCACTCCGTTGATTTAAGAACTCTCCTGTCCGAGGAGAGGCCTTCAAGCTAACGGAGGGGGATTTTTTGTCCATCGGCGGTTTTGTCGCAGTCTGCCTCGACGAAACTCGAAAAACGCCGAAAACACTGTATATAAACACAGTACATTGCGACGACGCTCACCCGTCGCATGGCAAAAAGACTACACCGCGTCATTACAAAAACCTGCATTCACCGGCTCAGGGAAGCTGCGCCTCGAACTCCTTTTGATACTGCCCGGCGAGCTGTTCCTTTTGCTTGTCGTCGAGCAGCTTGCCGGCCATCTGGAAGAATTTCTGCTCCTCTTCCTGCAGGTGGTGATGGACCTTCTCCGAGAGCTTTTTCGCCGTGGCCAGCCAGGCCGGGCTGGACATCTCGGTCTCGTCGAGCTCTTCCATCATTTCGTCCATTTCATGGTGCTCGGCGATGGCATGGCGGCTGAGGTCGACACCGTTGTCGAACTCCATCAGCGGGATATAGAAATGGCGCTCTTCGGCCGTTTCGTGAGCCTGAAGCTCAGCCTTGAGTTGCTTGTAGGCCTCGACCCTTTCCGGGGTGTCACCGCTGGTCTTGATCAACGATTTCGCGTAGGTCCGCTGACGATCGTGGCTTTCACGCAGGGCTTCGAAAATGTTCATGGAATCTCCCAGGCAAACGCGTTCCGGATGGACGCCCTAAAGGGCTAGACCCCGGCGCAGCAGCGACGGTTCCAAGCGATTGCTTCAATCGGCTGCGGCGCGCTAGGCTGCCGATTCATTACTACAAGGAAGACAACATGACGTTGCGGATCGAGCTGTCACAGGACCCTACCGAAGAACAGCGCGCAGCCATCCTGGCGCCCCTGCGTGCCCACAACATCGCCAAAGCCGGGCCTTCGCTGTACGAACCGGTCGCGTTGCTGGTGCGCAACGATAACGACGCGATCCTTGGTGGCCTTTATGGGCACACGTTCTATCGGTGGCTGTTTATCGAGTTGCTGGCGGTGCCGGAAGAAGGCCGGGGACAGGGCATCGGCTCGAAGCTGATGAACATGGTCGAGGAATTCGCTCGGGAAAAAGACTGCGTGGGGATCTGGCTCGATACCTTTGATTTTCAGGCGCCCGGGTTCTACAAAAAACTGGGGTATACCGAGTGTGGCGAGATTGTGGATTATCCGCTGGGGCACAAGCGGCACTTCTTCCAGAAGCGTTTGATTGATTGAATTCAGCGACCCTCGCCCGCAGGCTGGCGAGGGTCGCGTAGCGTCAACGCATTCAGCCGCCCGTTACAGACAGGTCGCCAGCGCCGCCAAGCGGCGCTGGGCCACAAAATCATCCTTCTGCGCGTAGTAATTCAAAACCGTGCCGGACGCATCCGTGGTCAAGTCGACAAACGACTCCGCCGAGCGCGTATAGACCGTCGAACCGCCCTTCTTGCCCGGTTGCAGATACGCCGCCGCGTCCACACCGAACACCGCTTCGTCCTGCCAGGCGAATTGCACGCACTGGGCCACGACTTTTTCGGGTTTGTCCGAATTCAGGGTCTTGTAAGGGGTTTGCGTGCGGGCGTCTTCCATCGCCGAACCCGCGCAACCGGCCAGCAGGGTTGCCGCCAGCGCTACCATCAGCATTCGCATTGCATTCGCTCATTCGGAAAAAAGCGGACTGTATCACCGCAACGCCAAAAATCGTTCTGCTTTACTGCATTTAGAGCGCGACACATGCCGGCCGCTGCGGCACATTAACGGTCATCAGCCTTACAAGGAAAGCCCATGGCGCCTACTGACCAGCGACACGAACAGGCCCTGAAACTGTTTCTCGATGCGCGCCCGGAACTGCGCGAAGCCCTTGACCACCTCAACCCGCTGCTGGCCCAGGCCAAGGGCGAAACCCAGGCGCAGTACCGCGAAGAACGTCTGCACGAAGCCTTCGAAGCCGAGGCCGAAAGCCAGGGTTTGTTCGCCTGGGAACTGACGCTGCAACTCACCGCCGCGACGCCCGAGGAGTATCAGGCGCAACGCCTGGAAGTGCATCGCGAAGTGGCGGAAATGGCCGGCATGGACTGGCTGGAATATTGCGATCTGTATGGCATAGAACCGTAAACCCCGCTCAAGGATGCTGCCTCGATGCTGCCTTCCACCTCGACCCACCGCGCCAGCCCCGGACATCTTCATATACAGAAATGGCGCGGCCGTGTAGGCCTGGCGCTGGTTGCCAGCCTGTCGGTACTGGCCGGCATGACCGACGCTATCGGCTTCATGGCCAGCGGCGATTTCGTTTCCTTCATGAGCGGCAACACCACGCGGCTGGCGGTGGCGATCAGCGATGGCGACAGCGCACTGACGTTAAGGCTGATCCTGCTGGTCGCGACGTTCATTGTCGGCAATGCCCTCGGGGTCGTGGTCAGCCGGCTGGGTGGTCGGCGGGCGCTGCCGTTGCTGCTATCCATCGCCGCTCTGCTCTGTTTGGCAGCCTGGCCCTTTGACACGCAACTGCCGGCCCTGCTGGCGGCGATCATTGCGATGGGCATGCTCAACGCAGCGGTGGAAGAAGTGAACGGTCTGCCGGTCGGGCTGACGTACGTCACCGGCGCCCTGTCCCGATTCGGTCGAGGATTGGGCCGGTGGGTGCTCGGCGAACGGCGAAGTGGCTGGCGGGTGCAACTGGTGCCGTGGAGCGGGATGCTGGTCGGCGCCATTCTGGGGGCGGTGCTGGAACATCATCTGGGACTCAAGGCGATGTTGGTCAGCGGTCTGTTCGCCGCCGTACTGGGGCTGCTGACCCTGAAGATTCCGCGGCGCTGGCAACTGGGCTACATGCCACGCTGAAGGACACCTGCTCGCATCGAGACGGGCGCGGGAAACATCCGCTTCGCCGCCCCGCCGAGAAAGCTTTATCATGGCCGCAGTTTTGCTGATCGAGTCCGTCATGAAGTTCGCCATTGCGCTGTTTTCCGCCGCCCATGCGCCCTCCTCGCGCCGCGCCCTGCTGTTCGCCCAGGCTGCGCTGGCCGGCGGGCATGAAATTGTCCGGCTGTTTTTCTATCAGGACGGGGTCCACAACGCGTCCGACGCCGTGGTCACGCCGCAGGACGAGCTGGACCTGCCCAAGCAGTGGCGAACCTTTATCACCGAACAAAACCTCGACGGCGTGGTGTGCATCGCCGCGGCCCTGCGCCGTGGCGTGTTGAATACGGAGGAAGCCGGGCGTTATCAGCGTGATGCCGTGGCCGTCAGCGCACCGTGGGAATTGTCCGGCCTCGGTCAGTTGCATGACGCGGTGCAGGATGCCGACCGCCTCATCTGTTTCGGAGGCGCATGACATGGCCAAGTCCCTTCTGATTATCAGCCGTCAATCGCCATGGTCCGGCCCCGGCGCCCGCGAAGCGCTGGACATCGTGCTGGCCGGCGGCGCCTTCGATCTGCCGATCGGTCTGCTGTTTCTCGACGACGGCGTGCTGCAACTGGCCGCCGGACAAAATGCCAAAGCCCTGCAACAGAAAGACCTGAGCGCCAACCTGCAAGCGTTGCCGATGTTCGGCGTCGAAGAGCTGTTCTACTGCGCCGACAGCGCCAGTGTTCGCGGCCTCGGCGATCGTTCGCTGGACGAGGCGCAGCCCTTGGCCGCTGAGCAAATCACCGCCCTCATTGACCGTTACGACCAGGTGATCACCCTCTGATGTCGACTTTGCATGTGTTGTCCCATTCCCCGTTCGGCGACGAACGCCTGACCAGTTGCCTGCGCCTGCTGGGTGCCAGCGATGCGCTGTTGCTGTCGGGCGATGCCGCTTATGCGTTGCAACCCGGCACTGCGCCGCTCAATGCGCTGGAAACCCGCCGGGTGAAATTGTTCGTGCTGGCCGAAGACGCGCAAGCCCGTGCCGTGCAGGTTCCGGACTGGGCCGAAGCCATCGATTACCCGGCCTTCGTCGAACTGTCGATCCAATACGACAAGGTCAACAGCTGGCTATGAATGCGCTGACCGTCGGCGCCCGCGCCATTGAACTGGACAAGGACGGCTTCCTGGTCGACCTCAACGATTGGTCGGCCGAAGTCGCCAGCGCCCTCGCCGCTGCCGAAGACATCGAACTGAGCCCGGAACACTGGGAAGTCCTCGAATTGCTGCGCAGCTTCTACGCCGAATTCCAGCTGTCACCGGCCACCCGGCCGCTGATCAAGTACACCGCGCTCAAGCTCGGCGCGGAGAAAGGTAACAGCCTGCACCTGAACCGACTGTTCAAAGGCACCCCTGCCAAACTCGCCGCGAAACTGGCGGGCCTGCCCAAACCGACGAATTGCCTATGACCGACTATCCAGCGCTGACCCTCGAAACGCCCGCCGAGCACCCGTTCGCCCAGTTCGTGCGCATCCTCGGCAAGGGCAAGCGCGGCGCCCGCGACCTGACCCGCGAGGAAGCGCGGGAAGCCATGGGCATGGTGCTCGACGAAGCGGTCGAAGAAACCCAGCTCGGCGCTTTCCTGATGCTGCTGCGGCACAAGGAAGAAAGCGCCGAGGAGATGGCCGGTTTCACCGAAGCCCTGCGCCAACGCTTACAGGCACCGGCACTGAACGTTGATCTGGACTGGCCGACCTATGCCGGCAAGAAGCGTCACCTGCCGTGGTATCTGCTGGCTGCCAAGTGCCTGGCGCAGAACGGCGTGCGTATTTTCATGCACGGCGGCGGCGCGCACACCGCCGGGCGCTTGTACTCCGAACAATTGCTCAATGAGCTGAACATTCCGCTGTGCCGCAACTGGCAACAGGTCGGCGCGGCGCTGGATAACGGTGGCCTGGCGTTCATGCCGCTGGTGGACTGGGCGCCGCAGCTGCAACGGATGATCGATCTGCGCAACACCCTCGGCCTGCGCTCGCCGATCCACTCGCTGGCGCGGATTCTCAATCCATTGGGCGCACGTTGCGGTTTGCAGAGTATTTTCCACCCCGGCTATCAAGCGGTGCACCGCGATGCCAGCGGTCTGCTCGGCGACACGGCGATCGTGATCAAGGGCGACGGCGGCGAAATCGAGATCAACCCGGATGCCGACAGCCATCTGTACGGCACCACAGGCGGCGAGAGCTGGGACGAGGAATGGCCGCAGTTGTCGGCGCAACGTCATGTCAAACCGGGTTCGCTGGATATCGAGCATTTGAAGGCCGTCTGGCGTGGCGATGTGGTCGACAGCTATCCGCAAATGGCGCTGATCTCGACCATGGCGTTGGCGCTGCGCGGCCTCGGCCAGAGCCGTGAACAGGCTTTCGAAACCGCCGAGCAATACTGGGCCGCGCGGGACAAATCGATTTAACCGATCATTAACGCCCGATCTTTGCGCTTTTTGTTCGAACTCATCGGAATAGACTCGGCTCCAACGATTATTGGTTTCTGGAGTCTTGATCATGGGTTTACTCGTCGACGGCCGCTGGCAGGACAAGTGGTACGAAAGCAGCAAGGACGGCGCGTTCCAGCGCGAACAGGCGCAGCGCCGCAACTGGGTCACTCGCAACGGCGAGCCGGGCCCGAGCGGTGAAGGTGGTTTTGCTGCCGAAGTCGGGCGTTACCACCTTTATGTCTCTCTCGCCTGTCCATGGGCGCATCGCACGCTGATCCTGCGCAAGCTCAAAGGCCTGGAAAGCCTGATCGACGTTTCCGTCGTCAGCTGGCTGATGCTGGAAAACGGCTGGACCTTCGATCAGAACCTCGGTTCGACCGGCGACAAACTCGACCACTTCGACTTCATGCACCAGCGCTACACCGCCGACACCGCCGACTACACCGGCCGCGTCACCGTGCCGGTGCTGTGGGACAAGAAGCTCAAGCGCATCGTCAGCAACGAATCGGCGGAGATCATCCGCATGTTCAACAGTGCGTTCGATGACTTGACCGGCAACGATCTGGACTTCTACCCGGCACCGTTACGCAGCGAAATCGATGCGCTGAACGAGCGGATCTACCCTGCCGTGAACAACGGCGTGTACCGCGCCGGGTTCGCCACCTCGCAAAATGCCTATGAAGAAGCCTTCAATGATGTGTTTGCCGAACTGGATCATCTGGAGCAAGTGCTGGGCGCCAACCGTTATCTGACGGGCGAATACCTGACCGAGGCGGACGTGCGCTTGTTCACCACGCTGATTCGTTTCGACGCGGTGTACCACGGTCACTTCAAATGCAATCTGCGGCGGATCAGCGATTATCCGAACCTGTCGAACTGGCTGCGGGAGATGTACCAGTGGCCGGGCGTTGCCGAGACCGTGGATTTCCAGCACATCAAGAACCACTACTACGGCAGCCACAAGACCATCAACCCGACCGGGGTTGTGCCGAAGGGGCCGAAGCAGGATTTCACTGTGGCCCATGACCGGGACCGGTTGGGCGGGAAAGGGGTTTGGCGCAGAGGTTGAAAGCAGGATCGTTCCCACCGCGTGGGAACGATCCCTTCAGAGTCGTCAGATTTGACCCTGAGCGCCCTCGAACCACGCCAGTTTCTCGCGCAGTTGCACCACTTCGCCGACGATCACCAGCGTCGGCGCATGCACTTCATGCTCCGCCACCAGACGCGGCAGGTCAGCCAGCGTGCCGGTAAAGACCCGCTGATTGACCGTGGTGCCCTGCTGGATCAGCGCTGCCGGGGTATCGGCCGCGCGACCATGCTTGATCAACTGCCCGCAGATGACCGGCAACCCCACCAGCCCCATGTAGAACACCAGCGTCTGCGCCGGCGCGACAAGGTCGGCCCACGGCAGATCGGTGGAACCGTCCTTCAAGTGCCCGGTGACGAAGCGCACCGACTGCGCGTAATCGCGATGAGTCAGCGGAATCCCGGCATATGCCGCGCAACCGCTGGCCGCCGTGATGCCCGGCACCACCTGAAACGGGATGCCATGGGCCGCCAGTTCCTCGATCTCTTCGCCGCCACGGCCGAAGATGAACGGATCCCCGCCCTTCAACCGCACCACACGCTTGCCGGCCTTGGCCAGATCCACCAGTTGCTGGTTGATCTGATCCTGCGGCACGGCGTGATCGGCGCGACGCTTGCCGACGTAGACCCGCTCGGCATCGCGACGGCACAGCTCAAGAATCGCCGGAGCCACCAAGCGGTCGTACAGCACCACGTCGGCTTGCTGCATCAGACGCAAGGCGCGGAAGGTCAGCAGATCCGGATCACCAGGTCCCGCCCCAACCAGATACACCTCACCGGTCGTGACCATGGCTTCGCCGTCAATCTTGGCTTGCAGCAAACGTTCGGCTTCGGCGCCCTGTCCTGCCAGCTGCCGGTCGGCAATCGGCCCCTGAAACACGTCTTCCCAAAAACCGCGACGCTGCTGCACATCAGGAAACAGGCCTTTGACCTGATCACGAAACCGCGCGGCCAGACCGGCCAGATGGCCGTAGGTCGAAGGAATCCAGGTTTCGATCTTGGCGCGGATCAGCCGGGCCAGCACCGGCGCATCGCCGCCGCTGGAGACCGCGATGATCAGCGGTGAACGATCGACGATTGCCGGGAAGATCACGCTGCACAGCGCCGGCGCATCGACCACGTTGACCGGCACGCAGCGCCGATGAGCATCGGCGGAAACTTGCGCGTTCAACGCTTCGTCGTCGGTGGCGGCAATGATCAGCCCGCAACCGTCCAGATCCGCTTCGGCGTAGCCACGCAGCAGGCATTCGCCACCGCTGGCGGCAACCAGTTCGCGCAGTTGCGCTTCGATTTCAGGTGCGACCACCCGCAGCAGCGCACCGGCATCGGCCAGCAGGCGGGACTTGCGCAAGGCAATCTCCCCCCCACCGACAACCAACACACGACTGCCGCGCAGGTTGTGAAACAGCGGCAGATATTTCATTTAGCCGATGACCTCAAGGCCACCCATGTATGGCTTCAGCACGTCCGGCACACGGATCGAACCGTCGGCCTGCTGGTAGTTTTCCAGCACGGCCACCAGGGTACGACCGACCGCCAGGCCGGAACCGTTCAGGGTGTGTACCAGTTCAGGCTTGCCGGTTTCCGGGTTGCGGAAACGCGCCTGCATGCGGCGGGCCTGGAAGTCGCCGCAGTTGGAGCACGACGAGATTTCGCGGTATTTGTCCTGGCTCGGAATCCACACTTCCAGGTCGTACGTCTTGACCGCGCTGAAGCCCATGTCGCCAGTGCACAGCGCCAGGGTGCGGTAAGGCAGCTCCAGCAGTTGCAGGACTTTCTCGGCGTTGGCGGTCAGGCTTTCCAGCGCCTCCATCGATTTCGACGGCTCGACGATCTGGACCATCTCGACCTTGTCGAACTGGTGCTGGCGGATCATGCCGCGAGTGTCACGACCCGACGCACCGGCTTCGCTGCGGAAGCACGGAGTGTGGGCAACGAACTTGATTGGCAGTTGTTTCGAATCGACGATTTCACCGGCCACGATGTTGGTCAGCGACACTTCGGCGGTCGGGATCAGGTACAGATCGGCTTCACCTTCGCGGGCGATCTTGAACAGGTCTTCTTCGAACTTCGGCAGTTGACCGGTGCCTTGCAGCGCCGGGGCCTGAACCAGATAAGGCGTGTAGGCCTCTTCGTAGCCGTGCTCGGTGACGTGCAGGTTGATCATGAACTGCGCCAGTGCGCGGTGCAGACGGGCAATCGGGCCGCGCAGCAGGGCGAAACGTGCGCCGGACAGCTTGGCGGCGGTTTCGAAGTCGAGCCAGCCGAACTTCTCGCCCAGGGCCACGTGGTCCTGAACCGGGAAGTCGAAAGCGGTCGGAGTGCCCCACCGGCGGACTTCGACGTTGCCGTCTTCGTCTTCGCCGACCGGCACCGATTCGTGCGGCAAATTCGGGATGCCCAGCAGGATCGAATCCAGTTCGGTCTGGATCGCGTCCAGCTCGACTTTACCGGCGCTCAGTTCGCCCGCCATGCGCTCGACGTCCGCCATCAGCGGCGCGATGTCTTCGCCGCGCTGCTTGGCCTGACCGATGGATTTGGAACGCGCGTTACGCTCAGCCTGCAGTGCTTCGGTGCGGGTCTGGACGGTCTTGCGCTGTTCTTCCAGCGCTTCGATGCGCGCGACATCCAGGGCAAAGCCACGGGAAGCCAGGCGGTCCGCTACGTCCTGAAGGTTGCTACGTAACAGTTTGGAATCGAGCATGTCGGTTTCTCGTTATCAAAGTTTGGTCAGGGACAGGCCGGCCCAGGTCGCGAGCAGCCCGCCGAATACGCTGATGGCCGCATAACCCAGGGCCAGCGGCACTTGCCCGCTTTCCAGCAGGCGCACCGTATCCAGTGAAAAGGATGAAAAAGTCGTCAGCCCCCCGAGGAAGCCGACCATCAACCCGGCACGTACCTCGATCGGCACTTCCGGGCGTATCAAAAACAGGCCGTACAACACGCCAATCAGCAGACAGCCCACGATATTAACGGCCAGCGTCGCGGTATAGAAGTGCCGCGGCCAATTGGCGTTGACCCAATTACCGGTGGCGAAGCGCAACAAGGTGCCGGCAATCCCGCCGACGGAGACTGCAACGATCAATGGAACCACTATTTTCTCCGCTGCCGGGGGCTTAAACGATCAAGTTGGGCGAGGTGGTTGAGCTTTTCGCCGATCTTCAACTCCAGGCCACGCGGCACCGGTTGGTAGAACGGAATCGGGTCGAGTTCTTCCGGGAAATAGTCTTCGCCAGCTGCGTAGGCGTCCGGTTCGTCGTGGGCGTAACGGTATTCGTCGCCATAGCCCAATTGCTTCATCAATTTGGTCGGCGCATTGCGCAAGTGCAGCGGCACTTCCAGCGAGCCGTGTTCGGCGGCGGCGCGCAGCGCGGTCTTGAAGCCCATGTACACCGCGTTGCTTTTCGGCGCACACGCCAGATAAGTGATGGCCTGAGCCACTGCCAACTCACCTTCCGGGCTGCCGAGACGTTCCTGCACTTCCCACGCGGCCAGGCATAGGCTCAGGGCGCGGGGGTCGGCGTTGCCGATGTCTTCGCTGGCCATGCGCACCACGCGCCGGGCCAGGTACAACGGATCGCAGCCGCCGTCGATCATCCGCGCAAACCAGTACAGCGCGCCGTCCGGATTGGAGCCGCGCACCGATTTGTGCAACGCGGAAATCTGGTCGTAGAACGCTTCGCCGCCCTTGTCGAAACGCCGACGGGTGTCGCCGAGCAGGCTTTGCAGCAACTCGGTGCCCATCTCGCTGTGGTCTTCGGCCAGGTCCGAGGCATTTTCCAGCAGGTTCAGCAGGCGCCGGCCATCGCCATCGGCGGCGGACAGCAACATCTGAAAGCCTTCATCGCTGAGGGTCAGGTGACGCTTGCCCAGACCACGCTCTTCGGTGAGCGCGCGGTGCACCAGTTTGCGCAACGCCGCTTCGTCGAGGCTCTTGAGTACGTAGACCCGTGCCCGCGACAGCAACGCGTTGTTCAGTTCGAACGAAGGGTTTTCGGTGGTGGCGCCAATGAAGATCAGCGTGCCGTCTTCAACGTACGGCAGGAAGGCGTCCTGTTGAGACTTGTTGAAGCGGTGCACTTCATCGACAAACAGGATCGTGCGCTTGCCATACTGGCCGGCCTGCTGCTTGGCGATTTCCACCGCCTGACGGATCTCTTTTACCCCGGCCAATACGGCCGAAACCGTTTCGAAATGCGCATCCGAAACCTCCGCCAGCAACCGCGCCAGCGTGGTCTTGCCCACGCCCGGCGGGCCCCAGAAGATCATCGAATGCAGGGCACCCTGCTCCAGCGCTTCGCGCAAAGGCTTGCCGCGAGCGAGTACGTGCTCCTGACCGACGTACTCATCCAGATTGGTCGCCCGCAAACGGGCGGCCAATGGCTGGGCAATCGGTGCACTGCGAAACAGATCCATCACGTACCGTTGAAACCTCTGTGTTTATTCCTGGATCACGTCGGCACCCTTCGGGATGTCGAACTTGAACTTCGATGCCGGGACCGCTTCGTTGGCCTTCACACCGGTAAACAGGATGTTGGTGCGCTGGCCGACGCTGTCGATCAGTTGCATGTCATTGACCAGACCGTTGCGGAACGACAGGCGCAGACTGTCGAACAGGGTGTCCTTGGTTTTCGGCTTCAGGGTGAAGTCGATCACGCCGCCGGCCTCTTTGGCGCTGATGTCGAAGCTCTGGCTGATCTTCGACACGTCGCCGGACAGTAACAGGGCCGGGGTCTGGGTCAGACGTTCATCGAGCTTCTTGATGGTGGCCTGTTCCAGATCCGGATCCCACAGGGTGACCTTCTTGCCGTCGGACACCATGGTCTGCTCGGCTGGCGCATTGGTGTGCCAGTAGAACAGGCCCGGACGCTGCAGGGTCATGTCGCCGGTGGTTTCCTGCAACTGGGTGCCGCTGCCGTCGAGGGTCAGCTGGGAGAAGTTGGCGGTCAGGGTCCTGGATGTTTCGAGCAATTGGGTCAGGCGAGCCACATCCTTGTCATCGGCGTGAGCCGTGAGGGTGGTCAGAGCCAGTACCGGCAGCAACATGCGGATAAGACGCATGGGAGTCCTCTTGAATACTCGTGGGAAAGTGGACGGCGCTTCATGCACCGTCCATTGCATTTGGATCAGGGTATCGAATCAGTCGCGTACCGGGCCAGGGGCCAGTACTTCGCGGGAACCGTTGGTGTTCATCGACGTCACGACCCCGGCCATTTCCATGGCTTCGATCATGCGTGCGGCACGGTTGTAGCCGATCTTCAGCTTGCGCTGTACAGCGGAGATGGAGGCGCGACGGCTTTCCAGCACGAACTGCACGGCTTCGTCGTACAGCGCGTCAGCTTCCGGATCGTCGCCGTCACCGCCGCCGCTGCTGCCTTCGAAACCACTGCCCGCCTCTTCGACACCGTTGAGGATGTCGTCGTTGTATTCCGGCGCACCGCGCAGCTTCCAGGCTTCCACCACCCGGTGAACTTCATCGTCGGACACAAATGCGCCGTGAACCCGGATCGGCAGGCTGGTGCCCGGCGGCATGTAAAGCATGTCACCGTGACCGAGCAGTTGTTCGGCGCCGCCCTGGTCGATGATGGTCCGGGAGTCGATCTTGCTCGATACCTGGAACGCCATCCGTGTCGGGATGTTGGCCTTGATCAGACCGGTGATCACGTCCACCGAAGGTCGTTGAGTCGCAAGAATCAGGTGAATACCGGCCGCACGCGCCTTCTGGGCGATACGGGCGATCAGTTCTTCTACCTTCTTGCCGACGATCATCATCATGTCGGCGAATTCGTCCACGACCACGACGATGGTCGGCAGCTTCTGCAGCAGCGGCGCTTCATCGTGGATGCTTTCGCGTTTGTACAGCGGATCGCTCAGGGGCTCGCCGGCGTCCTGGGCTTCCTTGACCTTGGCGTTGAAGCCGGACAGGTTTCGCACGCCCATCTTCGCCATCAGCTTGTAGCGACGCTCCATCTCGGCCACGCTCCAGCGCAGGGCGTTGGCGGCGTCCTTCATGTCGGTCACGACCGGGCACAGCAGGTGCGGAATGCCTTCGTAGATCGACAGCTCGAGCATTTTCGGGTCGATCATGATCAGCTTGGCGTCGTCCGGGCCGGACTTGAACAGGATCGACAGGATCATCGCGTTCACGCCCACCGACTTACCGGAACCGGTGGTACCGGCCACCAACAGGTGCGGCATCTTCGCCAGGTCAGTGATGACCGGCTTGCCGCCGATGTCGTGGCCCAGAGCCAGGGTGACAGGCGATTTGAAGTTGTCGTACTCAGGCGTCGACAGCACTTCGGAGAAGCGCACGATCTGCCGGTCTTCGTTAGGAATTTCGATACCGACCGTGGTCTTGCCCGGAATCACTTCCACCACCCGCACACTGGTCACGGCCAGCGAACGTGCAAGGTCTTTCGCCAGGTTGGCGATACGGCTGACCTTCACGCCCGCAGCAGGCTGGATTTCGTAACGGGTAATGACCGGACCGGGGTGAATCGAATCCACGGTGACTTCGACGCCGAACTCCTTGAGCTTGATCTCCAGCAAGTGGCCGACCGCCGCCAGGGATTCGGGCGAATAATTGAGTTGTTTCTTTTCCGCAGGATCGAGGATCGAGATCGGCGGCAAGGTGCCTTCCACGGCGCTGTCGACGAACAACGGCACCTGCTTCTCTTTCTGCACGCGCTTGCTTGGCTCCGGCGCCTTGACCGGAGCCGGGGCGATGACCGGCGGAACCTGTTTCTCGCGCTCGGACATGTGCTTGCTCAGAGCCTGTTCGCGCTCGATCAGACGCTCCTTGACCTTGGCCTGCTCGCGCTTGTCGGTGACTGTCGGTGCAACCACGTCGTGCACGCGATCGTCGACTTCACGCAGTTGCGCGACCAGTTGCTTGCGCTCGGTGCGCGCCGACCACCAGCGGTTGACCGCGCCCTGGAACAGTTCGAACAGGTCGAGGGTGATCTTGCCGGTGATGTCCATCACCTTGAACCACGACAGGTCGGTGAACACCGTCAGGCCGAACAGGAACAGCGCGATGAACAACAACGTGCTGCCCTGAATGTTCAGGGCATTACGGGCCAGATCACCAAGGCTTTCGCCCAGCGCACCACCGGCACCAGCCGGCAGACCGGTGGCGGCATGGAAATGAATGTGTGCCAGCGCAGCGCCGGACAACACCAGAAACACCAGGCCGATCAGGCGCCAGGAGAACAGCCAGCCGCTCCACTGCCACGGCTCGTGACGCTGACGGAAGATCTGATACGCCTTGATCGCCAGCAGCAACGGGAAGATGTAGGCGAAATAACCCAGCACCATGAACAGGATGTCGGCGCTGTAGGAACCGGCCGGACCGCCGAAGTTCTGCACGTCGTCGATCTTGCTGTTGTGGCTCCAGCCCGGATCATCCTTGCCGTAGGTCAGCAACGCCATCATCAGGAACAGGCACAAGGCACCGATGGCAATCAATGCACCTTCCTTGAGCCGGTAGTGCAACTGTTGACGCCAGAGCGGAACGACTGTTTTTGGTGCTTCCGTGGACTTCTTCAAAACGCTTCTTTTCCTGCGCCAGAGGCGCGTCCATCTATTGAATGACGATAAAAAACTGCCCAATCCAGGCAGGTAAAAAAATTGACGGGCGCAACGGAGACTACTTTTAACACTGCGCCCCGCCTTTTATAAACACGGCACGCGGCGAATATTCTGTAACAGCCCGGCATTGTACGGGTTTGCGCGTTCGATGCCATGCTTCCAGGCCCCAGGTTCAAGCATAGCCAAACGCACAACACCCGGCGTTCAATTTGAGCATGCATTACCTTTTGTGACAAAGGCTTATGAGGTGTATTTGATGAACGTAGCGAAGCATTCGCGCCTCATTTCCCCTGAGTGCAACACATTGGCATCGGCAACCTTGCCCGCACCGGTGCAACGCCCGATTACGACCGCATTCGGATGCTCAAGTTGCAGAGGTCAAAACACAGCACCTCAGTGGAGGACATTCGCGTCATTTCCCGGCACACTTTACCTCGGGCCCAGCGCCCACCGCCCTCCCCTTCTGCAAGCCTGGACGCCATGCTGACTTGGTTACAACGCAATTCACTGACTTTCCCGCCACTGGAAAAGGCCATGCGCGATCCCAACGGATTGCTGGCGGCCGGTGGCGACCTGTCCGCCGATCGTTTGATCCAGGCTTATCGTCACGGCTGCTTTCCATGGTTTTCCGAAGGCCAGCCGATTCTCTGGTGGTCGCCGGATCCGCGTACCGTGCTTTTTCCCGACGAACTGCACGTCTCGCGCAGCCTCGGCAAATTGATGCGCCAACAGCGTTATCAAGTGACCTTCGATCAGGATTTCGACGCCGTGATCCACGCCTGCGCCGCTCCCAGGGAATACGCCGACGGCACCTGGATCACCGAGGCGATGCAGGACGCCTATATCGAATTGCATCGGCGCGGTTTTGCTCACTCGGTGGAAGTCTGGGATGAGGGCGAACTGGTCGGCGGCCTGTACGGCCTGGCGATGGGGCAGCTGTTCTTCGGCGAGTCGATGTTCAGCCGCGCGGACAACGCGTCCAAGTACGGTTTTGCGACGCTGGTGCAACATCTGAAACAGGCGGGTTTCGTATTGATTGACTGCCAGATGCCTACCGATCATCTGCAAAGCCTTGGCGCCCGGGCAATTTCCCGTTCTGCATTCGCCGACTATCTGGCCCGACACCTCGATCAACCCAATCATGCGACCTGGGTTTGCTGAGCGACTTTTGCGCGCGTGGCTTACACTTAATTCACCAGCTTACCCTTGAGGGTTGATCATGACCGAGTTGGCGCGGTTGAAGTTTTATGCCACTCAGCCTCACTCTTGCAGTTATCTGCCCGAGGAACAGGCGACGACCCTGTTTCTCGACCCGAGCCAGCCCATGGATGTGCATGTCTACGCAGACCTGTCAGAAATGGGCTTTCGTCGCAGCGGCGACCATCTGTACCGCCCGCATTGCCAGAACTGCAATGCCTGCGTGCCTGCGCGCATTCCTGTCGCTCAGTTCAACCCCAACCGTCAGCAGAAACGCATCTTCAAGCGCAACATCGATTTGCAGGTGCGCCCGGTCAAGCCGACGTTCAGCGAAGAGTACTTCGACCTCTATCAGCGCTACATCGAACAGCGCCACGCGGATGGCGACATGTACCCGCCGAGCCGTGATCAATTCTCGACTTTTCTGGTACGCGACCTGCCCTTCTCACGCTTTTACGAATTCCGGCTCGACGGACGGTTACTGGCCGTCGCCGTCACCGATCTGCTGCCCAACGGCCTGTCGGCGGTCTACACCTTTTACGAGCCGACGGAGGAACGCCGCAGCCTGGGCCGTTACGCAATCCTCTGGCAAATCGCCGAAGCCCAGCGGCTGGGGCTTGAGGCGGTGTACCTGGGTTACTGGATCAAAAACTGCAAAAAGATGAACTACAAGACCCAATATCGGCCTATCGAACTGCTGATCAATCAGCGCTGGGTCGTCCTGAACTAAACGCAAACCCTAAACCCCTTGGCGTAAACCCCATTTTTCGGGCACAATGCACGCCGCTTTTGCCTGGCGCAGTTGCACCGGGCCATTCATTGGATACCGAGGGCTTTACTGCATGTCGAAAGAAGACAGCTTCGAAATGGAAGGCACTGTCGTCGACACCCTGCCCAACACCATGTTTCGTGTGGAGTTGGAAAATGGGCACGTCGTAACCGCGCATATTTCCGGCAAGATGCGCAAGAACTACATTCGTATTCTTACCGGTGACAAAGTGCGCGTCGAGCTGACGCCCTATGACTTGAGCAAAGGGCGTATTACTTACCGCGCTCGCTAATCAAGTCAATACAAGACGCCCGGCATTTGCCGGGCGTTTTTGTTTGTCTGGGTTTTGGGTTTGTGCTTGAGTTTTGGGTGTATATCCGTTGCTTCGGGAGCTGCCCCTGGCGGTTTCGCTCTTACAGCGAGTCACTTTTGACAAACGCCTCAAAAGTAACCAAAAAGTCTACGCCCCGGCGTACGGCACTTCGCTTAGGCTCAGTGTTCCCTCGCTACGGTGTCCATCAGGGGGCATCGCCTACGGTTTGCTTCGCTGCACCTCCTCTCGATGTATGCGGCTTCGCCGCACG
>NZ_RRZJ01000043.1:0-34997 GCF_004368175.1 Pseudomonas sp. CH235 | reverse complement strand
GCAATGACGAGCTGCATGGTTATGGTACCGATGATCTGGTGAGCGGTGGCCTAGGTAACGACAGCCTGTACGGCGAGGGCGGCAACGATGTGTTGGTCGGTGGTGTGGGCAACGATGTACTGGATGGAGGGACAGGTTCGGATGTCTACCGGTTCGAACGAGGCTGGGGCCAGGACACCATCAACAATTACGACACCACGGCTGGCAAAGTTGATGCCCTGGAATTTGGCGCTGACATCAAACCCGAAGACCTGGTACTGACCCGCACGGACAGCAATCTGAACATTGCCCTGAAGGGGGCTTCGGACAAGATTACCCTGAGGTATTTCTTCAGCAGCGGTTACCAAATGGAAGAGATCCGCTTCGCCAATGGCACGACTTGGAGCCTGGCGCAAGTCAAGGTGATGGTGATGACCGGTACCGACGGTAATGACGAATTGCATGGTTATGCTAGCGACGATCTGGTCAGTGGTGGGGCGGGCAATGACACCATTTATGGCGAAGGTGGAAACGACATTCTTGATGGCGGTAGCGGGAATGACTTGATGGATGGAGGTGCAGGTTCCGACACCTACCGGTTTGGTCTAGGGGGCGGGCAGGATCGTATCTCGAATTACGATACGGTTGCCGGAGCCGTGGACACACTGGCTTTTGACCCGGGTATCAGTTCCCAGCAATTATGGTTCAGAAACAACGGTTCTCATCTTGACGTCAGTGTCATAGGCACCTCCGACAAGATAACGGTGAACAATTGGGCAGTAGGCAGCAGTTATCGCCTGGATCAGTTCCGGACAGCGGATGGAAAGACGCTGTTGGAAAGTAATGTCCAGAACCTGGTTCAGGCGATGGCCGCTTTTGGAGTTCCACCGGGAGGGGAGTCGAATTTGACATCCGCCCAGCGTGAACAATTGGATGCCGTCATTGCAGTCAACTGGCAATAAGTCGATTGCATTGCCGGGGTGGCCTCGGGCTCGCGAATGAGGGTGATGCTCGATTACACGAGCAGGAATGGTTGTCGTCCATTTTGTTGACGCGGCCGCCTATGGTCAGGCGGTCGATGTTATCGAGCCGCTACACGTACTTGTGCTTGAACTTGATCTGTCATTGATTCGCCCAGACTTTCGTAGACGGTTCTATGCCCTTAACCGAGGTACATCAGAATTATGGATCCGGCTGTTTGATGACAACATTGCGCGTCCGCTTCTGGCCGAAAGCAGACGCTGGCTGGCTCCGATGATGGATGGATGCAGTAGCCCGCCTCCCGCCCCAACTGATTGGCTAAAGTCTCAAATCATCTGCGCGGTGTAGCAATTTTAAGCGTGCGGTATCTAAGCCTCTCTGCTGCGGCCGCATGAGCTAGGCTTCGCGAAACCCTTATTTCCAGGATGGATCGCATGCCAAATAACTCAGCTTCTAATATCGCCACTGCTGACGCCCTCACATTGCTCCTGCACAACCAGCATGCACTGGCGGCGGCAATCGAGGAGGTTGCCGTTTGGCTTGCAGCCAGTGGCGCAGCAGTCGTTGCAGATAACGCTGTGATGGCTATGGAGACCTTAGATACAAATGCAAAAGCGATCACAGATGCGATTATGCGGATACGGCAATCCTAATATCGTCTGCACAGGCAGCAATCGGCCAAAAGCGGCATCCCGTGAGCGGCAGCTTCCGGCCAAAAGCAGACGTTCGCCCTCGACCGTTAACGGCCATTAGCGCGCGATGATCGTGTTGTTTACCGTAATGCGGCCGAGGCGCCATTCACATGCGTCGCATCCTAGGGTTAAACCTCCAGGTAAGTCTTAACTCCGCTATCCAGCTCATCAAATCACAGCGCAGGCGATTGATTGTTCTGTTTCCAAGCCCGCGGAGTTACACCTTCGGTTCGCACGAATGTGCGACAGAAGTGAGACTGGTCAGAGAAGCCACACTCCAGTGCAATGTCCGCAATTAGCAATCTCGACGTCTGAAGTAACTGCTTGCCCCTCAGAATCCGCTGCTCTCGCATCCATTCTTTGGGTGAGACGAGAGTGGTTCTTTTAAACTGACGGGTGAAATGGCTGCGCGATAGCGCACAGGCCTGTGCGATAGCTGCTACTGAAATATCTGCGTCCAGGTTATCGAGCATTAACTGCTCCGCGCGTTGAATCTGCCAAGGTTTCAATTGCCCAGTCTGTTTAGTCAAATCCTTAAGTGAGGACGCGCATGTTTCGTTTTTCATCCTGATTCCTTTTTCCCAGTAGCCGGTTGATAAGCTCAATCCAGCGGTCAGTCGATGGAAAAAATTTAACGGAATGCGTGTCGTAATAGGGGCGCATTTTTGCGCTGCTGGAGGCGCAAAAATGCGCATTTTCAATAGTGTTTCCGGTGCTAGCCTTTGCCTCCCGACAACTCGAATCGACATCATTCGACTCGTCATCTTCAAGGAGAAAGCAATGGCTGCTTCACAACCGCACGGCAAAAACACCGCTTACTGGGGAGTCTCATGGGAGGAGGGCTACGGCTATCCCCAGGCCAGAAAAGTTGGAAACGAGATCTATATCTCGGGTCAGTTCAACCACGATGAGGAGGGTAACCTGGTTGCTCCCGCGCCTTTGAATAGCGAGGGGAAGCCCAGCGATTTCTCGTCGATAGGAGAGCAGATGCGCGCCTCTTACGACAACATCGCCAAGTTGCTCGCGCTCTATGGAGCGACCCTTAATGATGTCGTCGAAGAAACGCTCTACGTATTGGATATGGACGCGGCCTTCGCCGTGGTAGGTGATGTGCGCAAAGCCGCATATCGCACTGAGCGGCCCCAGTGCGCGAGCAATATAATCGGTGTATCCAGGTTGGCTCAACGTTCACAGCTGATTGAAATTGTCTGCAAGGCTGTCATCGGATCTAGCGCCGACTAAGAGACGCTCCCGGTTTCGCCCTGCGCAACCGGGAGATCCAGTTGCCCTTCGATCAAAGGCTTTTGATGCGCTACGGCTGCTGCACAAAAAGTCATGAATGCTTTTACTCTCCATGACTTTCGAATGTCCTGATGCGTAAGCAGCCAGAGCTCATCCTGTAGTTCGCGCACAACTGGGCCGACGCGTCTTAACCCAGGCGTAATGTCTCCCAGCATGCACGGAAGAAACCCATAACCAAGGCCTGCCGCAATGGCGACGCTCGCCGCCGCGACTGAGTCGGTACGATAAGAAATACAGTCGGCGCTGACTCTGTTCTCGACGTAGCTCTTAGCCTTCAGTCCGCATAATCCTGCGGAATAGGACACCCACGGTTGGCCTTCTGCGAACGGGATAGCAGTCGCTTGTTTTATGCTGCCATAAGGCGCCCATGCAATCGAAGCGAGCTTGCGCCCGACGAGACTTTCGGCAGGTTTTTTCGTCGCTCTCACCGCCACGTCAGATTCATCGCGAGCGAGACTTAACGTCTCGTTGCCAACCAGAACCTCGATGGCAATGCCTTCATTAAGCGCTTTGAAGTCGGCGATGATCGGCGTGAGGAAATACAGAAGCAGGGAGTCGCTGGTAGTGATCCGAAGCTTTCCCTGTGGCCCTTGACCTGCGCGAGAAACCCGACGTGTAACGCTGACGATATCAAGCTCGACGCGTTCGGCGAGCGCCCTTAACTCAATGCCCTCGGGCGTCAGCATGTACCCAGAACGGCGGTGGTCAAATAAAACGACCCCAAGTGTCTTTTCCACTTGAGCCACACGACGCGATACGGTGGATACATTGATTCCCAAGCTTTTTGCAGTCGTGGCTCTGTTGCCGCATTCGCTTAGCGTTTTGATGATTCGCAAATCGTCCCAAGAAAGCCGACTTACAGCCTCGCTTAAACTCTGCGTGGCGCCGGTTGGTAAGGGCGGATTGATTGAAGCTATTTTTGATGTTGGTTTCACGCCAAGCACCCCAAACTAAGGTTGCTCATCATACGAAATGGCTGGAGGCGAACCAAGGAGTCAAGTGCACAAGCGGACTCGGCTCGAGCAACCGGCCCGGATGTTCCGGTTAGATCGGGTGGCGTCAGTCGTTCTGGGCGAGTATTAGGCCTTTACCATCTTCCCCTGACCAACTTCGTCGTGCAGCTTTAAGCACTTCATTCTAATCAGTCGAATGTCCGCTTTTGGCCGAAAGCGGTCCTTTCTGATTGGTGTTTTTTTGGCCGAAGGGGGGGACGATAAAAAGGCGGCGGAACATTATCAAACCACCGTGGGCCGCAACTCTTGCGCCAGTTCAATCAGTGCGCGCAATCGCGCCGGCACGAAGCGATGGCCCGAGTAGTAGAGCCTCAACCCGCCAAACGACGGGCACCATGGCATCAACACCGGCACCAGGGCGCCGCTCGCCAGTTCTTCTTGGATGAACCACTCGGAAATGAAACCAATGCCAAGGCCCAACACCACGGCCTGTTTGATGGCCAGCAACTCGTTGGAGGCGAAGCGCACCGGCAGATCCATCTGCAGCTTTTGGCCATCGCGCTCCAATTCCCACTGGTAGAGGCCACCGTGGGCCATGCGCATGCAGATGCTCTGGTGGGTAAGCAGATCTCGCGGATGCTCGGGCACGCCGTGGCGTTCGAGGTACTCGGGCGTTGCTACCACGAGCATCCGGATGTCACCTGACAGTGGCACGGCAATCATGTCTTGCGGCACAGACTCCGCCAGGCGGATCCCGGCGTCGAAGCCACCGGCGATGATGTCGACCATGCTTGATTCGCTGACGATGTCGATGCGCACTTCGGGATAGCGCTGAGCGTACTGCTTCAATAGCGGATCCAACAGCAGGTAGGCCGCGCCATGCGGTGCATTGATGCGCAATGTGCCGCTGGGTTCATCGGGGCCGAGGCTGGCTTCTTCGCCGGCACTTTTGATCTGCGCCAACGCAGGGGCGATACGTGCCACATAGCGTTGCCCAATATCGGTGAGGGCCACGCTGCGCGTGGAGCGATTGAACAGGCGCACTTTCAGGCGTGCTTCCAGGCCTGCCACCGCGCTGCTCACGGCGGTAGTGGACATGCCCAATTCCTGTGCTGCGCCGCGAAAACTGCTGCGGCGCGCCACGGCCAGAACCACTTCCAGCTCGGTCATTCCTGTTCTGTGCATGGATTGTCCTGAATATGCGGATGCTTCATAAGCCAAAGGGTGGCTTATCGGAATAATGAACCCTTCTTAGACTTCATCACAGAGGCTCGATTCAGGCGAGTCGTTTTTGAGCGAGGAGTCGCCATGCAACTCATTGAACATATCTACATCGACGGCGAGTTCGTCATTCCGCACGGTCAGGAATGGTTCGACCTTCATAACCCGAGCACCGAGGAAGTCATCGGTCAGGTTCGGCTGGGCGATGCATTGGACGCACAGCGTGCGATCGCAGCCGCCAAGGTTGCGTTCCCGGCGTGGGCTCGTACTAGCCGGGGGGAGCGCATTGCGGCACTGCAACGCATGCACCGGGCCATGGCGGCAAGGGAGGAGGAACTGTTGGAAGCCATCCTCGTGGAATACGGCGCGCCTGCGGTTCGCGGGCGCTGGATGGCGACTTATCCGGCCGATGTGATTGCGCAAGCAATCGATGCACTGGAGGCGTTCGATTTCGAGGAACAGGTTGGCGTGGCCAGGGTCATTCTGACGCCCGTGGGCGTGACCGGTCTGATCACGCCCTGGAACAGCAATGCGGGCTTCATCTGCAACAAGCTGGCCACTGCGCTGGCGACAGGCTGCACCGCTGTCATCAAGCCCAGCGAGATGAGCGCGTTGCAGACGCAGGTCGTGGTCAGAGCGTTGCACGAAGCGGGGCTGCCACCGGGTGTATTCAATGTCGTCAACGGACGGGGCGATGTGGTTGGCGAGGAGATCGCCCGTCATCCCGACGTTGCCAAGATCTCGTTCACGGGTTCGTCCGCTGTCGGTCAGCATCTGGTAAGAACCGGTGCCGACACCATGAAGCGCGTGACGCTGGAATTGGGCGGCAAGTCCCCCACCGTGGTGCTTGACGATGCTGATTTCCAAGCGGTCATGCCGTTGGTGCTGCAAGCCGGATTTCTCAACAGCGGCCAGGCTTGCATCGCGGGCACTCGCATCCTCGTGCCGCGCAGCCGGCTGGCAGAGTTCGAGCGGATTGCGAAGGAGGGTGTCTCACAGATTCAATCGGGCGATCCACGCAACGCCGCCACCGACATCGGTCCGATGGTGAGCCAGAAACAATGGGAGCGGGTGCAGCGCTACATCCGTACCGGCCACGAAGAAGGCGCGAGGTTGCTGGCCGGTGGCGAAGGTCGCCCGGAAGGCTTGCATGCCGGATGGTTCGTGAAGCCCACGATCTTCACTGATGCCACTAACGGGATGCGCATCGCGCGTGAGGAAATTTTCGGCCCCGTGCTGACGATCATCCCCTACGAGGATGATGCCGATGCGATCAGCATTGCCAACGATACGGACTATGGGCTGAGCGCCCTGGTGCTGGGAAAAAGCTCCGAACGTTGTATGAACGTCGCCCGTCAGATCGATTCGGGACGCGTGCTCATCAATACCCTGGCCCATGAACCGCGTGCCCCCTTCGGTGGATTCAAGCATTCCGGCCTTGGGCGCGAAATGGGCAGGTGGGGGATGAGCGCGTATTTGGAGCCAAAGACGTTGATCAGCTATGACCCATTGAAATGACTGGTTCAGGTTCCTGTTTGGGAGCACTGGATGGGGAATGGCAGTTAGCGTCCGCTTTTGGCCGAAAGCTGTCCGTTGAAGACACCCACTTCCCCTGATCTTTCGAGGTCGAACCAGTGATGTCGGAGAGATGGGTTGCGGAAATGGCCGAAAAGATGCGGAAACGATCCAGAAAAGTGCGGGGTAAAAATCTCAAACCCTAGAAACGACAAAGCCCTGAATGATCAGGGCTTTGTCGTATAAAAGATGGCGGAGGCGATGGGATTCGAACTCATGGACCTGTTACAGTCGACGGTTTTCAAGACCGTTGCCTTAAACCACTCGGCCACACCTCCGTTGCGTTGCGGGCGCCATAATACCTGAATGAAACACACTGTCAAACTCTGTGCATGGCTTGTTACAGAGCGTCTGTTATGATCTTTGCGACTGAACGTTTCAAACCAACAGGAGTGTCGCCATGCGCGAACAGGATTACGCAGTTCACAACAGCGTGCAGGCTGAGCAGCTAGAGGTTAGCCGCGTCCTGCGCAACACTTACGGTCTACTGGCGCTCACCCTCGCATTCAGCGGTGTGATGGCGTTCGTGGCCCAGCAGATGCGGGTCGGCTACCCGAATATTTTCGTGGTGCTGATCGGTTTCTACGGGCTGTTCTTCCTCACCAACAAGCTTCGTGATTCCGCCTGGGGCCTGGTGTCGGCGTTTGCCCTGACCGGTTTCATGGGTTTCCTGCTCGGCCCGATCCTCAACCGTTACCTGGGCATGCAGGGCGGCGCTGAGGTGGTCAGCTCCGCGTTCGCGATGACCGCACTGGTGTTCGGTGGTCTGTCGGCTTACGTGCTGATCACCCGCAAGGACATGAGCTTCCTCGGTGGCTTCATCACCGCCGGTTTCTTCGTCCTGCTGGGCGCGACGCTGGCAAGCATGTTCTTCCAGATCAGCGGCCTGCAACTGGCGATCAGCGCAGGTTTCGTGCTGTTCTCGTCGGTCTGCATCCTGTTCCAGACCAGCGCCATCATCCACGGCGGCGAGCGCAACTACATCATGGCGACCATCAGCCTGTATGTATCGATCTACAACCTGTTCGTCAGCCTGTTGCAGATCTTCGGCATCATGAGCCGCGACGACTGATCGCTGCACTGCAATAAACAGAAAACCCGCGAAAGCGGGTTTTTTGTTGCCTGCGAAAAAGAGAGCAGCGATCAATTGATCACGATGCTGCCATCGGCCTGTTGCTTGTAGATCGTGTAGGGCAGCAGCAACGTATCGAGCACTCCCGACACGGCCGCGTCCACCAGCAGACCCGGCGTCGCGTTCTTGTAGTTGAACGCATCGACGTCATCCGGCTTTTCGGCGTGCAGCATGCAGAAGTCGTACGTCACGCCACTGTAGATGCGCGGTACAGCGCCGCAGTAGGATTTGTTCGCTTTCAACTGCTCCGTGGAATGCTTGTCACTGAACGCTACGGTCTGCACCGTCCCGCACCCAGCCAGCATCAACGCTGCCAGCATCGTTGCCTGAATTTTCATGCCGCCAATCCTTCGCCGGAAAAAACTCAATCTACGCCGCTCACGCCATCGGCGGCAATCGACGTTTTACCGGGGTCTTCTTGACGATCGCTGTATTGGTTTCTGCCAACGTATTCAACCGGTCGAGCAAGGTGTCCAGCTGCTCCATCGAGCGCACATGCAGGCGGGCGATAAAGCAGTCTTCGCCGGTGACCTTGTCGCACTCGGTGAACTCGGGAATCGACATGATCTGCCGCTCCACTTCCTGCAATTGCCCCGGCAATGGCCGCACCCGGACAATCGCCTGCAACTGATAACCGAAGCACTTCGGGTCAATCTCCACGGTGTAGCCCTTGAGCACGCCGCGTTCTTCCAGGCGGCGCAAACGCTCGGCCACGCTCGGCGAAGACAAACCGCTGATCTGCGCCAGCGCCTTGAGCGAGCGCCGTGAATCCTCCATCAAGGCCCCGATCAGGATCTGGTCGATATCGTCGGTCATACAAAAACTCCCGCATTAGGCGAATGATGCAAACCACCCTCGATAAAAAAGGTAGAAATCGAGTTTAGCCTGCTTTTTGCGCTGGAGAAGCCCCGGTCACGCTTGGCATACTTTTGCCACACATTAAGGAGATTGATGATGGACAAAACAATCCGTCGCGGCTCATTTGAAATGACCGCCGCCATGCTGATATCCGGGACGATTGGCTGGTTCGTGCTGGTGTCCGGGCAACCGGTGCTGGACGTGGTGTTCTGGCGCTGCGTGTTCGGCGCCGGGACTTTGCTGCTGATCTGCGCCGCCTTCGGCTTTCTGCGCCCCGGCATTCTGACCCGCACCACCTTCCTGCTGGCGGTGATCAGCGGGGTGGCAATCGTCGGCAACTGGGTGCTGCTGTTCGCCTCCTATTCACGGGCGTCGATTGCAATCGGCACGGCGGTGTACAACGTGCAGCCGTTCATGTTGGTGGGGCTGGCAGCGCTATTTCTAGGCGAGAAGATCACCTTGCAGAAGCTGTTCTGGCTGGCGATTTCTTTCATGGGGATGCTGGCCATCGTCAGTGCCCATGGCGGGCAGGGCGAGGGCGGAAGTGATTACCTGATGGGGATCGCGCTGGCGCTGGGGGCGGCGTTTCTGTACGCCATAGCTGCGTTGATCATCAAGCGCCTGACCGGCACGCCGCCGCATCTGATTGCGCTGATCCAGGTCTGCACCGGCGTGCTGTTGCTCGCGCCATTCGCGCATTTTTCAGCAATGCCCGAGGCGCCAAGTGCCTGGGCCAGTCTGGTGACGCTGGGCATCGTCCACACCGGTCTGATGTACGTGCTGCTTTACGGCGCGATCCAGAAACTGCCGACTGCATTGACCGGCGCTCTGTCGTTTATCTACCCGATTGCGGCGATTTTCGTCGACTGGTTTGCCTTCGGTCATCAACTGCAAACCCTGCAATGGATCGGCGTGGCAGCGATCCTGTTGGCCGCTGCCGGCATGCAACAGGGTTGGGGATTGAAGGCGCGGCGCCTGGCCGCGCAGTAAATCTCAGATGTTCCAGCGCGGCGCAGTCTTCGCCAGGCGCTGGCGCATTTCGCCGATGTTGGCCGCCAGTTGCCGGGTCAGCAAACGGTAGCCGTCCAGCGGGCTGTAGACCGGCGTGTCGAGGCTGGCGTCCGGCAATTCCACCGGGCGTCCCAATCGACCGGACGCACCGGTTTTCAACGCTCGGGCCATGCCGATCAATTGCACGCGAATGTGCCGGTGTTCGGCCTTGAGCGCCGCTTGCAGGTGCGTCATGGCGTCGGGGTCGTTGGCGTCCGGGCGGATGTTGCCGAGGATTTCCAGGGTGCTGATGCACATGCGCAGGTTGCGCTGGATGGCGTCCAGTTCGGTCATCGAGACTTTGACTTCCTTGGACACCGACGGCATCAGCGAGCGCAGTTGCACCATCACCGCGTTCAGCCGGTTCATCAACTTCAAGTGTTCGTCGGCGGTCACCGGTTGGCCGCCGATAATCCGTCCGTACACCGTCGCGCAATCGCGCAGCGCATCGGCCAGGTTGTAGCGCCACGAGTACACCGCGTACAGCGGCAGGGCGAACGAGAAGGCCAGGGCCAGGGCGATACCGATCAGGATATCGACCCCGCGCCACAGCCCGTCGGTGATCGGGTTGTCGCCATGCCCGGCGACGATGAACACGGTGATGGCCGAGAGCAGGGCGGTGTAGCCGCCCTTGCCGATGGCATGATACGAGAAGAATCCGCACACCACCGCCATCGCAAAATAGGTCAGCCACGGCATGCCCAGCCACGCCTGTTGCGCCACGATCAACAAACCGACGCCGGCGCCGATCAAGGTGCCGGTGGCGCGTTCGGCGGCTTTCTTGCCGATGTTGCCGTGATGCTGCAAACCGCCGATCACCACCAGCATGGTCACCGACGCCCATTCGCCGTGGGGCAGATTGATGCCGGTGGTCAGCAGGATTGTCGCCAGCAACCCCAACGCGACCCGCACCGCGTGAATCGTTCGAGCATGGCGATAACGTCGATACGGGTCTAGCAACGGCCGCAGGATCCGCCGTAACAGCGGCGGCCAGCGGTGGGGGCTGAAAGTGCTCAGCGCTGATTCCTCCTCAGAAGATGTAGTCGGTTGCGATGAAGTTCGAATCGCGCCCGCGAATGATTTCGCTGATCAGATCCTTGTTGGGTTCCTGGAACTTGGTCGCCACCAGGGTGCGGATCGAAAACACCCGCAGTGCATCGTGTACCGACAGCGTGCCTTCGGCGGAGTTCTTGCGCCCGTTGAACGGGTAGGTGTCCGGGCCGCGCTGGCACTGGGCGTTGAGGTTGATCCGCCCGACCTGGTTGGCGAAGGTATCGACCAGTCGGCCGACCGCCACCGGGTTGGTGCCGAAGATGCTCAGTTGCTGGCCGAAGTCCGATTCCAGCACGTAATCGATCACGGTATCGAGGTGACGATACGGCACGATCGGCACCACAGGCCCGAACTGCTCTTCCTGATACACGCGCATCTGCGGCGTCACCGGGTACAGCACCGCCGGATAGAAGAACGATTCCCGCGACTCGCCACCATTCGGGTTGACCACCTGGGCGCCTTTGCTCTGCGCGTCAGCCACCAGCCCATGCAGATAATCGACCTTGCCCGACTCCGGCAGCGGCGTCAGCGAAACCCCGCTGTCCCACGGCATGCCTGGTTTGAGGCTGGCCAGTTTGGCGTTGAATTTCTCGATGAAGCTGTCCACCACATCTTCATGCACGAACAGAATCTTCAACGCGGTGCAGCGCTGGCCGTTGAACGACAGGGACCCGGTGACCGCTTCGCTGACCGCGTTATCCAGATCGACTTCCGGCAGGACGATGCCGGGGTTCTTCGCATCCAGCCCCAGCGCGGCGCGCAAGCGGTGTGGTTTCGGGTGCAGCTTCTTCAGGTCGCTGGCGGCCTTGTTGGTGCCGATGAAGGCGAAAATGTCGATCTTGCCGCTGGCCATCAGCGCGCTGACGGTCTCGCGGCCGCTGCCGTAGATCACGTTGATCACGCCGGTGGGGAAGCTGTCGCGGAAGGCTTCAAGCAAAGGACGGATCAGCAGCACGCCGAGCTTGGCTGGCTTGAACACCACGGTGTTGCCCATGATCAGTGCCGGAATCAGTGTGGTGAAGGTTTCGTTCAGCGGATAGTTGTAAGGGCCCATGCACAGCGCTACGCCGAGCGGTACGCGGCGGATCTGGCCGAGGGTGTCCTGTTCCAGCTCGAAACGGCTGGAGCGGCGGTCGAGTTCTTTCAGCGCATTGATGGTGTCGACGATGTAGTCGCAGGTGCGGTCGAACTCTTTTTCCGAGTCCTTGAGGTTCTTGCCGATTTCCCACATCAGTAGCTTCACCACGGCGTCGCGCTGCTGGCGCATGCGCCCGAGGAAGGCCTCGACGTGCTGGATGCGTTCGGCCACGCGCATGGTCGGCCACAGGCCCTGGCCCCGGTCGTAGGCGCGGACGGCGGCGTCGAGGGCGGTGAGGGCGGTGTCGGCGTCCAGCAGCGGCGTGCTGCCGAGGATCACTTGTTCATCGCCGTTGTCGCCATGCAGATAGACCGGGCTGCGCACGGTGGCGAGCGGGCCGTCCCAGCGGCGCAACTCGCCATCGACCAGGTATTCGCGTTGCTCGACCTGACCGTCGAGGCGGTATTTTTCCGGGATGTCGCTGACAGAAGGGAACAGGTTGCCAAGGATGTTTGCTGTGGTCATGTCGCTACCCCGTGTTGATGTCCGCATGCAGATCAAAAAGTCTCAACAGGTTATACGCCTGAATGCGCGGAAATTTAAACCCGCAAATGTCACGCGAATGTCACGCGAAACCGCACAGCAGAGCGGGCATCCACACATGATCGTTCCCACGCTCTGCGTGGAAATGCCTCAAGGGACGCTCCGCGTTCCAAGCGGACGCAGAGCGTCCAGGGCTGCATTCCCACGCGGAGCGTGGGAACGATCGTCTTCAGGTAATGGGCTGGCCCCGTTTGCCCCCCTCAATGTCCCGCAATGCCCTCAACCCGCCGACCCGCCTGCCTTAAGGTGTGACCACAACAATAAGCGAGGCCGTTATGCGGGCAATCCGACTCACATTATTACTGGCGTTGGCCATGACGCTGCCTGGCTGCGGCGAAGACCCCAAACCCCCGGCCAGCACCAACAACACCATTCCCAAAGACCCGGCGCTGGCGCAGATCTACGCCAACAGCTGCCAGCTCTGCCACGCCAACCCCGCCGCGAATGCGCCGCTGACCGGTGACCGCAAGGCCTGGGAACCGCGCATCCAGCAGGGCGCCGACACGCTGCTCGACCACGCCATCAATGGCTACAACGGCATGCCGCCGATGGGCCAGTGCGTCGAGTGCTCGGAAGAACAATTCCTTCAGTTGATCGGCTTCATGGCCGATCAGCCGCTCCCTCAATAAGGATCCTGGCATGCCGATAGATCTGACACGCCGGCAGTTGTTGCAACGGGCAAGCATCGTCGGCGCGTTCAGCGCGCTGGCCTCCAATCCGGCGCTGGGCCAACTGATGCGCGCGCCGCGACTGATTCCCTGGCGCAACTGGTCGGGCGGGCAGAGTTGCCTTCCGGCGGCGCGGGTGGCGCCGAAGAATCTGGACGAATTGACGGCGGTGATTCAGCAGGCACCGGGCAAGATTCGCCCGGTCGGTTCGGCGCATTCCTTCAGCGCGCTGGTGCCCACTGACGGCACGTTACTGTCGCTGAGCTACTTCAACGGCCTGCTCGACCACGACCCGAAAACCCTGCAAGCCGAATTCGCCGCCGGCACGCCGATGTCGCGCATGGGCGTGCCGCTCAAGGATGTCGGCCAAGCCCTGCAAAACATGGCCGACATCGATTACCAGACCCTCGCCGGGGCCATTTCCACCTCGACCCACGGCACCGGCAAAACCTTCCAGTCCTATTCCGCACACGTCTGCGGGATGCAACTGGTGACTGCCAGTGGCGAGGTGCTGGACTGCGACAGCCAGCGTCATCCCGAAGTTTTCAACGCCGCCCGGGTGTCCCTCGGCGCGCTGGGTGTGGCCACCAAAATCCGCCTGCAAAACCGCCCCGCCTATCGCCTGCGGGAAACCCAGTGGATCGCCAAAACCGAAGAACTGCTCGAAGACCTGGACAAGAACACGAGCGAAAACCAGCACTGGGAAATGCTCGTCGTCACCCATTCCGACTACGCCTTGTCGATTGCCCTTAACGAAACCACCGACCCGCCCACGCCACCGATTCCGCCTGAAGAGGAGGGTGGCAACGAGTTCGTGACCCTGATCGAGAAGATCGACAAGTACGGCAGCGATTTCCCGAACTTGCGCAGTTCGCTGCTCAACAGCCTGCGGCATCTGGCGAGTTTCGATGATCGGGTCGGCGACTCGTTCGACATCTACGCCAACGTGCGCACCGTGCGTTTCAACGAGATGGAATATTCGGTGCCCGCCGAACACGGCCCGGCCTGCCTGCGGGAGATTCTCAAACTGATCCGCGACAAGGACCTGCGCACCTGGTTTCCCATCGAATACCGCTACGTCAAGGCCGACGACATTCCGCTGAGCATGTTCGAAGGCCGCGACAGCTGCTCGATATCGGTCCACCAGCATTACCAGATGGACCATCACAACTTCTTCGCCGCCGTCGAGCCGATCTTCTGGAAGTACAACGGCCGCCCGCACTGGGGCAAGTTGCACACGCTCAATGCCCGCACGTTGCAAATGCTCTATCCGCGCTGGCAGGAATTCATTCAGGTACGCGAAGCGCTGGACCCGAGCGGCAAGTTTCTCAACGGGCATCTGTCGTCGATTCTGGGGGTGAGCTGATGGCGGTCAATCGACGTAATTTCGTGCTCGGGAGTTTGGGTGTCGGCGCTTTGCTGCTGGGGGTTGGCGCATGGTTGCGACCGGGCGATCGCGGCGGGCCTTACAGTGACTATTTCCGGGCGCTGAACAATGAGCTCAAGACCAAAGGCCCGATGCGCCCGGTGTTGCTGATCGATCTGGATCGCCTCGACCACAACATCGACGTGGTGATGCGCTCGGTGAAACGCGCCGGCAAGCAGTTGCGGCTGGTGGAGAAATCCCTGCCGTCACCGGGACTGCTCAGTTACATCGGCCAAAGGACAGGGACGCAGCGGCTGATGTCGTTTCATCAGCCGTTTCTCAATCACGATGCACAGGTTTACCCGCAGTCCGACATTCTGCTCGGCAAGCCATTGCCAGTGCGCTCCGCCGAGATTTTCTACCAGACCCACAAAGGCCCGTTCGACCCGACGAAGCAACTGCAATGGCTGATCGACAACCCCGAGCGCTTGCAGCAATACCTCGCACTGGCCCAGGGCTTGGGCACGCGGATGCGGATCAACATCGAGCTGGACGTCGGCCTGCACCGCGGCGGCGTCAGTGACGTGAACGTGCTCGGGCAGATGCTCGCGCTGATCGCCGCCAACCCGCAG
Organism: Pseudomonas sp. CH235; assembly: GCF_004368175.1. Taxonomy (NCBI): domain Bacteria; kingdom Pseudomonadati; phylum Pseudomonadota; class Gammaproteobacteria; order Pseudomonadales; family Pseudomonadaceae; genus Pseudomonas; species Pseudomonas sp. CH235. Next base: position 19,854 of record NZ_RRZJ01000043.1, on the reverse strand, counting down.
CACCTGGAGTTCGCCGGCTTCATGGGTTACGACCCGTTCGTGGGCATGGGCGTGCCGGGGATTCTCGGTTCGCCCGAGGAACTGTTCGCCAAGGTGATGGTGATTTATCAGCGCTGCGTCGATTTCACCCGACAGCAATACCCGGCGCTGTGGCATGACGGCTTGTGCCTGAATACGGCCGGCAGCCCGAGTTATCGCATGCATGAAAACGAAAGCCTGAGCAGTGAAGTGTCGGTGGGGACGGCGATGCTCAAGCCGACTCATTACGACTTGCCGTCGCTGGTCGAGCACGAGCCGGCTGCATACATTGCAACGCCGGTATTGAAAAGCACCGGGGCGGTGAACATTCCGGCGCTAGATGACAAGTCGAGGCTGTTTTCGTGGTGGGACACCAACCAGCGGCAGACCTTTTTCATCTACGGCGGTAACTGGATGGCCGAATTCGAATCACCGCCCGGATTGCAGAGCAATGGCGTTTACGGGCGCAGTTCGAATCAGGAAATGGTCAATGGCTCGAATGCCGTTGGGCTGACGGTGGAGGATCAGGTGTTCTTGCGCCCGACCCAGACCGAAGCCGTCCTCCTGCAATTCGGCGACTTGCTGGCGGTGCGTGGCGGCAAGATCGTCGACATTTGGCCCGTCTACACCTGACGGAATGTTTTTCTGAAAACACCCCATAACCCTGTGGGAGCTGGCTTGCCAGCGATGACGGTGTGTCAGCCAAGTAAATGTTGCTGACCTGACCCCATCGCTGGCAAGCCAGCTCCCACAGTATTTGTGGTGTCTGCAATTCCCCGATCAATTTCTGTAATGAAGCTTTTATGACAAAAGTTCGGTAGCACATCGCTAGTCCGGTCATGCCTATGTAACGCGCTTGAGGGGCCCTGAGGGGCGCTTTTCACAAGCCGAGGCGGGACGCCGGGAGTGAGGCAATGGGGACTATGGAACGCTACTCGAAAGTGGGCATGCAGGAACTCGATCAACGCCTGTCGAAGATCGTCGAAGCCGCGCGCAAGAAGCCGGTTTCGGTGTATCGCTACGGCGCGCCGTGGGTCTGGATTGTGTCGCAGGATGACTGGCAGGGCGCCTTGAAAGAGGTCTCCAGCTACATTCCGCCGGGGCATTCGCTGGTGCTGCTGCGCCCGCAGATCGATGACTTGCTCGATGCCCACCGCGATCTCCTGCACGACCTCAATGCCCGGCCCGGCATGCTGATCGCCCCGCAGACGGTCATGCACATCCTGCTGCTGCAACTGCTGTATTCGGTGCCCAGCGAGCAGCAACTCTACGAACAGCTCAATTACAACCTGCTGTTCCGCTGGTTCGTCGGCCTTGGCCTGAACCAGAAAGTCTGGAGCTTCAACGTCCTCAGTCGCGACATCGCCACGCTGCTCAACGAGCCGCGTGCCGTGCAGCTCATCCAGAAAATCATCGGTGAAGTGTTCTGCGGCGCGCTGCTGCAAATGCCCGAGTTCTCGCTGAACTTCGCGCTGCTGCACACCTGGCTGGGCAAGCACACCGGGGCCAGCACTTCAGCAATCAAGAACGCCAGTAACTGACGCACACGCAAGGCGCATGAGCGCCAACAGGTCATCGCGAATTTCAGGGGGTAGTGTGGATCAGATTTTCACGTCACGGCTGGCGCTGTGGGGCTGGCTGCTGGTGACGGCCGGCGCGCAGCCGGCGTTCGCCGATGAGGCCGAGAACGCAGCGGCGCAGCGTCTGGTGGACGTCAACGAATACTTCGTGCGCGGCAACACCGTGCTCGATGCGCGGGCGATCGAAGAAGCGGTGTACCCGTTCCTCGGCCCGCAAAAAGCCTTGAGCGACATCGAAGGCGCGCGGGATGCCTTGCAGAAGGCCTATCAGGAACGTGGCTATCAATCGGTGTTCGTCGAACTGCCGGAGCAGGCGGTGGCCGACGGCATCGTCTACCTGCAAGTCAGCGAAACCAAGGTCGGCCGGGTCCGTGTGGTCGGCGCCAAACACTATTCGCCGCTGGACATTCGCGACAACGTCCCGGCGCTGAAGGAAGGCGAGGTGCCGGACTTCGCCAAGGTCCAGGGCGAACTGGCGCAACTCAACAAGACCCCGGGCCGGCAGGTGATGCCGCTGGTGCGCGAAGGCCAGCGCCCCGGCACCATGGACGTGGACCTGCAGGTCGAAGACCAGAACCCGTGGACCGCCAGCGTGGGGCTGAACAACGACTACAGCGCCGACACCGAAAAACTGCGCACCGTCACCAGCCTCGGCTACAACAATCTCTGGCAGTTGGGGCACAGCGTCAACCTGACGTTCTTCACCGCACCCCAGGAAACCGACAACGCCAAGGTCTGGTCCGGTTCCTACACCGCGCCGCTGACCGAGCGCTGGAGCGTGCAGTTCTCCGGTTACCAGTCCGACAGCAACGTCGCCACCCTCGGCGGCAGCAACGTGCTCGGCAAGGGCCATTCCTACGGCGTAGCGGCGATCTACACGATCCCGTCGAGCGGCAACTGGTCGAACTCGCTGTCGGCGGGCATCGACTTCAAGGACTTCGACGAACGCCTGACCCTGTCCGGCCAGAGCGACAAGGTGCCGCTGAAATACGCGCCGTTCACCTTTGCCTACAACGGCTACCGCTACAGCGAAAAGAGCCAGCTCGGCCTCGGCCTGAGCCTGGTCGCGGCCACTCGCAGCATCTTCGGCTACGGCAGTTCCGACGAAGACTTCGACTACAAGCGCTACCGCGCCAACCCGAGTTTCGCCGTGCTCAAGGGCGATACCAACTTCACCTGGACCTTCGACAGCGACTGGCAGAGCGCGAGCAAAGCCGCGTTTCAGCTGGCGTCGGGGCCACTGGTTTCCAACGAACAATTCTCTGCCGGTGGCGCGACCTCGGTACGCGGTTATCTGGCCGCCGAACGCACCGCCGATGACGGCTTCCTGTTGAGCGAAGAGCTGCGCACACCGTCGCTGGCCAAGTACGTCGGCGGCTGGATGCAGGACTGGCGCTTCTACGCCTTCGCCGAAGGCGCGCAACTCTACCTGCGCGACGAACTGCCGGATCAGGACGCCAATTACGCCCTGGCCAGCGTCGGCCTCGGCACCCGCGCCAGCCTGAGCAAATGGCTGTCCGGCAGCCTCGACTGGGGCTATCCGCTACTCGAAGGGCCGAACACCTCGAAACAGGAATCGCGCCTGCACTTCAACCTTCAGGCCACTTTCTAACAAGGAGCACTTCCATGCAGCGCCTTTTCCTTTCGTTGTTGATCTGCCTGGGCTTCGTGCTCCCGGCCACGGCTCAGGCCTGGTGGCAGGACGACTGGCATTACCGCAAACAGATCGCCGTCGACACCACGCCGCAAGGCGCCGCGATCAATCAGGCCCTCGGTCGTACCGCGCTGCTGGTGCGCCTGCACACCGGCAACTTCACGTTTGATGGCGTAAAAGAGGACGGCTCGGACCTGCGCTTCGTCGCCGCCGACGACAAGACCGTGCTCAATCACCAGATCGAAAGCTTCGATGCGCTGATGGGCATGGCGCTGATCTGGGTTGATGTGCCGAATGTCGAGGGCGGTCAGCGTCAGGACATCTGGATGTACTACGGCAGCCAGAAGGCGCCGGCCACCGGCAACGGCCAACTGACATTCGATCCGAATTACACCGCGCTCTATCACTTCGACGGCGCTACTGGCACCCCGGCGAAAGACACCACCGCTTACGGCAACACCGCGCAGAGCGCGACCGGCGCCGCCATCGACGGCGTAGTAGGGCGTGCCTTGCAGTTCAGCGGCCAGCCGCTGCTGTTGCCGGCCAGTCCGTCGCTGCAGCACAACGCTGGCAGCGCTTTCACCTTCAGTGCCTGGCTGCGACTGGATCAGGCCAATGGCGAGCAACTGATCCTGGCCCGCCGCGAAGGCGCCAAAAGCCTGCTGGTCGGTGTGAATCAGGGCGTGCCGTTCGTGGAGATTGACGGCCAGCGCGCCGTTGCCACGCAACCGCTGAATCCGGGCCAATGGCAGCATGTCGCGCTGACCGCCGAAGGCGCGAAAGTCACGCTGTACATCAACGGTCGCGAAGGCGCGGCACTGGCTCAGGCGATGCCGGCCTTCAATTCGGTCATGGCCATCGGCGCCGATCTTCATGAAGGTCCTTTCCAGCCGTTCGTAGGCGCCATTGACGAGTTGCGGCTGTCGAAAGTCGCCCGCCCGGCGCCGCTGCTTTTGGCCGACGCCACTTCCCAGGGTGCCGAGTCGAAACTGGTCGCCTATGGCGTCGATGAAGAACAGTCCGGCTTCGGTTTCGGCAGCCTCGGCTTCCTGCTCAACGCGGTGCCGGTGGATGCCTGGGTGATCATCGCGGTGCTGGTGCTGATGATGTTCCAGTCGTGGATCATCATGCTGCGCAAGAATCGCACCCTCAGCCGTGTCACCGCCGCCAACGAAGACTTCCGCGTGCAATTCGCCAAGGTCGGCACCCGCCTGGAAATGTTCGCCGACGACACACAACTCGCCCAGCGTTTGCAGCACTCGCCGCTGTGGCGCCTGTATCAAGTGGCGGTGAAAGAAATCCGCACCCGCCGCGAGCAGGGCGCCGATACCTCGTCCGTTTCCGCCGCAACCATCGAAGCCATCCGCTGCTCGATGGACGGCGTGCGCACCCGTGAAAACCAGCAGCTCAGCTCGAAACTTTCGACCCTGTCCAACGCCATCGCCGGCGGCCCGTACATCGGCCTGCTCGGCACGGTGCTGGGGATCATGGTGGTGTTCCTCGGTACGGCCATGGCCGGCGACGTCAACATCAACGCCATCGCGCCGGGTATGGCGGCCGCGTTGCTGGCCACCGCCATGGGCCTGTTCGTCGCGATCCCCGCGCTGTTTGGCTACAACCGCCTGATCACCCGCAACAGGGAAGTCAGCGCCGACATGCGCGTGTTCGTCGACGAGTTCATCACCCGTCTGGCGGAGATGCACGGCGAAGGCCAGTCCAGTGAAGCGGCGCATCAGCGCGGTCATCACGCCAACCACTCCGTACCGGCCTGAGGAGCACTGACATGGCGTCCGTAAATGCTTCCCACGACGATGACGAAGATGCCGCAGTGGACAGCATCAACATCACGCCACTGGTGGACGTGCTGATGGTGGTGCTGGTGATGTTCATCCTCACCGCTACTGCGCAGGTCTCCGGGATCCAGATCAACCTGCCCAAGGCCAGCGCCGCCGTGTCGCTGTCGGAGGCCAAGACCAAGGCGATTTCGGTCAACGACGGCGGCCAGGTGTTCCTTGACGCCTACCCGGTGACCTTGCCGGAGCTGGAAGAACGCCTGCGCATCGAGAAAGCGCAGAACCCGGACTTCCCGGTGATCGTGCGCGGCGACGCCACGGTGCAGTACCAGAAGGTCATCGAAGTGCTGGATCTGCTGCGCCGGCTCGAACTGTCCCAGGTCGGTCTCGTTACCGGCAAACCGACGCAGGGCTGAGTGATGACTGCACAACTGCCAATCGAGCCTTTGCCAGTGAAGAAGTCGCCACTGCGTTACGTGAAGTGGGGCGCCGGGCTGCTGTTGGGCGCCGTCGCGGCATTCCTGTTGTGGCAGTGGGCCAACGACATGAGCGGCATCCGCCGGGAAGCGCCGAAGGTGCCGACGATCATCCCGTTGCCGCCACCGCCACCTCCGCCGCCGGAAAAACCGCCGGAGCCGGAAACCCCGGTCGAGGAAAAAATCGTCGAGCCCGAGCCGACGCCCGAGCCGCAAGAGGTCAAGCCCGAGGAAGAAGCACCGCCATCGCCGGCGGACGACCTGGCCAACCCGATGCAGATTGACGGCGACGCCCAGAGCGGCAGCGACGCGTTCAACATCGGCGCGGGCAAGGGCGGCGGCATGGCCGGTTCCGGCGGTGGGCGCCTGGGCAACGGCACCTACAGCCAGTTCCTCGCGTTCACTTTCCAGAAGCTGCTGCGCGAGAACCCCGACCTGCGCAACCTCGCGTTTTCGCTGCAGGCCGATGTGTGGCTGAGCAGCGTCGGCGAGATCACCCGGGTCGAGCTGATCAAGTCCAGCGGCAACCCCGAGATCGACAGTCAGGTGCTGGCCGCATTGCGTAACGCGCCGCATCTGAGCGAGCGGCCACCGGCCTCCATCACCTTGCCTGTGCGCATGTCCCTGCAAGGGCGGCGTCCGGGTTAACCGCATTCATAAAGCTGTATGAAAAGGAGTTGTGTGCAGATGATTTCCAACGTGAATCGATTGTCCCTGGCGGTCGGCATGGTCATCGCGACCCTGGTCGGTCAGGCCGCGGCAGCGCCTGCGCCCTCGGAGAACGCCACGATCAATCTGATCCGCTTGCTGGTCGAGCAGGGCATTCTGAAACAGGACAAGGCCGACGCGCTGATCGCCCAGGCCCAGAACGAAGCGGCCCAGGCCAAACAGGCAGCAGCGTCTACCGCTGTGGCGGCCGGGCCGGTCGCCGCACCGGGTGATGTGCGGGTGCAATACGTGCCGGCGGCGGTGCGCGACCAGATCCGCGATCAGGTCAAGGCTGAAGTGATGGCCACCGCCAAGCAGGAAAACTGGGCCGCGCCCAATACATTCCCGGACTGGGCTTCGCGCATCAGCTTCGACGGCGACATCCGCCTGCGTGACGAATCGCGCTACTACTCGGGCAGCAACAGCAACGAAATCGTCGACTTCGCCAAGCTCAACAACAACGGCCCGTACGACGTGAACCCCAACAGCAGCACCGCGTTGCCGCCGTTGCTCAACACCCGCGAAGACCGCGAAAACCTGTTCCGCCTGCGCGCCCGCCTGGGCATGAAAGCGGTGATCTCGCCGGAATGGACCGCCGGCATCCGCATCGGCACCGGCTCGGACAACAATCCGGTGTCGACCACCCAGAACCTCGGCGGCGGCTTCTCGAAAAAAGACATCTGGCTCGATCAGGGTTACCTGACCTGGAAGCCGTCGGATGAGCTGACCCTGACCGGTGGCCGCTTCGCCAACCCGTTCATGTCCACCGACATGCTGTATTCCAACGACCTGAACTTCGACGGCGTGGCGGCGATTTTCGACCACAAGCTCAGCCGCGACTGGGGCGTGTTCGGCACCGTCGGCGCGTTCCCGGTGGATTACACCAACGACACCACCACCAGCAACGGCTTCGACAAGGAAGAAAGCGACAACAAATGGCTGTACGGTGCGCAGGTCGGCGCCAAATGGGCGATCAACAGCAACAACCGCTTGAAAGGTGCGCTGGCCTACTACCGCTTCGACGACATCGAAGGCCAGCGATCGAGCCCTTGCGAACCGTGGGCCGGCGCACCGGGCTGCGACAGCGACGGCACCCGCGCAGCGTTCATGCAGAAGGGCAACAGCGTGTTCCTGCTGCGTGACATCACGCCGAACCCGCTCAACCCGACCACCACGCCGCAACCGCAATTCGTTGGCCTGGCGTCCGAGTTCAACCTGCTGGACCTCAACGTGGTGTGGGACGCCGACCTGCCGGAAGACTTCAAACTGCGCAGCCAGGGCAACTACATCCACAACCTCGGCTACGACGAAGGCGACATGCGCAAGCGTTCGGCGGGGCAACTGGTCAACAACCTCGACAGCAACGGCAACATCGAAAGCGGTGCCAATGCGTGGATGGTCCAGTTCACCCTCGGCAACGCGCTGGAGCTGAAGAAGCAGGGCGACTGGAACCTGTTCGCCGGCTACAAGTACATCCAGCCGGATGCCTTGCCGGACGGCTTCAACGACTCGTCGTTCCACCTCGGCGGCACCAACGCCAAGGGCTACTTCCTGGGCGGCAATTACGGTCTGGCGAAGAACGTCTACGCCACCGGCCGCTGGCTGAGTTCGGAGGCGGTGTATGGCGCGCCGTTCGACATCGACGTCATGCAGCTTGAGATCAACACGCGCTTCTAAAGCGCCGGGAGAGGGTTATGAAAATCCGCTGTTTATGGCTTGGGCTCGGCATGTTGATCGCCACCGGGGCGAGCGCCGAAGGCATGGAAGAACGCCTGCGCACCCAGTTGCGCAGCACCACCCAGCAGTTGCAAACCCTGCAAAGCCAGCAGGCCCAGGCCAGCGCCGCGCAACTGGCGGCGCAGAACGAAGCCAAGGCTGCGCAGGCGCAAATCAAGCAATTGACCGCCGAACTGGCCAAGGCCAAAGGCCTCGCCGAGCAACTGGCCGGGCAGCAGCAAAGCCTGCACAGCCAGGCCCAGGCGCAAGTCGCGGCCAGCAACGAGCAGACCGGCAAATTCAAGAAAGCCTATGACGAGTTGTTGGTCATGGCCCGTGCCAAAGAGGCAGAACGGTCTAAGCTTCAAGCGCAATTGGCTGAACGTGACACACAAGTGCAGCAATGTTCGGTCAAGAATCAGCAGATGTACGGCGTGGCCAAGCAGATTCTCACCGCCTACGAAAACATCGATGTGGCCGAGGTGATGAAGATCCGCCAGCCCTTCGCCGGCAGCGCCCGGGTCAAGTTCGATGAACTGGCTCAGGGCTTTGGCGACGAACTGTACAAGACTCAATTCGATGCGCCGCAAGCCGCGATTGCGCACTGATTAAAAGACTCATGGACAAGGAAGAAGTAATGACTCAATTGATCTCCCACGTATCCCCGCAATCCCTGACCGACGTACTGCAAGCCGCCGGTTACCGCGTCAACCAGACCGAACAGAACGGCATCGTCCAGTTGCTCAGCGCCAGCCAGGGCATCGGTTATGCCGTGCGTTTCGGCAACCCGGCGGTGGCGGAGCAGGGCAGCTACGTCGACTTCACCTTCAGCTGCGCCTTGCGCGTGCAGGGTGAATTGCCGGCCGGTGTGGCCGAGCAGTGGAACGCGACCCGCCGGTTTGCCCGGTTGTCGTTGCAGGGCGAGTTTCTGGTGATGGAAATGGACGTGGTGGTAGCGGCGGGCGTCAGCAATGACCACCTGCGCGGCAACCTGGAATTGTGGGATCGCCTGCTTCAGGAGTTCATCGTTTACCTGCGTGATTTCACCCAAAGCGCTGCCGTTGCCCAGGCACCAAAAGTTGAGCAAGAGGAAGTCGCGCTGTGACAAAACCTGCCATGGTAATCAGCGCCGCTGCGGTGGCGCTGTTGGTGGTCGCCGTGGCGCTGGTGGTGCGGCCGGGTAATGACCCGGTCGCCGCCCAGCAACCGGCGCCGGTGATTGCGGCGAACAGTGGGCCTGCGGTGGCGCGGTTGGGCAATCAGCAGGTTTCGCCGGAGGAATTGCAGGCGTTGCTGGCGGCTGTTCCACCGCAAACCCGCGAGCAACTGCGCGGTAATCGTGAGGCGCTAGAGCGCTGGATTCGTTCACGTCTGGCCGAAAAAGCCGTGCTGGAACAGGCTGATGCTCAAGGCTGGGCGCAGCGTCCGGACGTGGTTCGGCAAACCCGTGCCGCCACCGAACAGATCGTGTTCCGCGACTATTTGCAGTCGGTGAGTCAGGTGCCGGCGGATTACCCGAGCGCTGCCGAGTTGCAGCAGGCGTATGACGCGGGCAAGGCCAACTGGCAGACGCCGGCGCTGTATCGGGTCAGTCAGATTTTTCTGGGGGTGAATGAGCCGCAGAATCTTGAGGCCGTGCGCAAGCAGGCGACGGAGTTGAGCAAGAAAGCCCAGTCGAGCCCGGCGGAATTCGCGGCGTTGGCCAAAGAGTTTTCCCAGGATCGCCTCACGGCCGAACGCGGCGGCGACACTGGCCTGCAACCGTTGCAGCAACTGGTGCCGGAAGTGCGTGGCGCCGTGGCACGACTCAAGGTTGGTGCGGTTTCCGACCCCGTTCAAAGCAACGCCGGGTTTCACGTGATCAAACTCACCGAACAACAACCGGCCCGCACCGCGACCCTCGACGAGCTGCGCGATCAACTGACCCAGGCCTTGCGGGCTCAGCGTCAGGAGCAGATTGCCCAGGCTTATCTGGACGGCATGCTCAACACCGCGACACTGAGCATCGACGGGGCCGAGCTCAATAAGGTGCTGGAGAGCAAGCCTTAAGCGCTGCACACCAAAACAAAGATCGACAGGGAGTCATCGATGTCATTCACCGAACCCGCAGCACGACAGAGCAGCGCCGATTTCCGCTGGCCCCGGGACAAGGACGAACCCTGGCTGGCGCAAGCCGCGACCCTCGACGGCGACGTCGCGCAGTACTTTCTGGTAAGCGCCCGCTGCGGCTGCTTCATGCAGGCCGCTCGCAGCCTCAACGTGCGCTCGACCCTGCTGCGCAAACAACTGGCGCAACTCGAACAGCAACTGCAATGCGCGCTGTTCAGCTTTCAAGGCAGTGCGCTCAGCCTGACCCGCGAAGGCCAGCAATTGCAGGCGCAACTGGTCGCGCTGGTCCACGAACGTAAACTCCCGGTAATCGAGCAACCCTTGATCAGGCTGGCCGTCGCCGAATCGATCCTGCACGACATCCTCGGCCGCGACCTCATCGCACTGCTGCGCCGCAACGCCAGCGTGCGCCTCGAGATCATCGCCCTCGACAGCGAACTGGCCCTGCGCGCCGTCAGCGCCGACATCGTGCTGTGGCTGGCCCACGGCGACACCCCGCACCCCGGCCCGACCTTCGCCACCAGCGAACCGCAACGCCTGGCGCAACTGGAATACCAGCCGCACATCGCCAAACGCTATTCGCGCGTGACTGCACGCCCGGAAAGCCCCGATGACCTCGCGGATTTCATGTTGGTGCAATGGCAGCATGATCGGCAGATCGACAGCTTTCGGCCGTGGAATGAACTGGTCGAACAGCGGTTGGCCGGGGTGGTGCAGATGCAGTCTTATGAGCTGATGCTGGAGATGATCCGGTGCAGCGCGTGCATCGGGTTGCTGCCGATGTACATGAGCCGGTTTGATCGCGGGTTGGTGGCGTTGCCGGGGTTGTTTGGCGAGGCGATGCGGTTGCAGGCTTGGTTGGCGGTGAATAGTGAGTCGGAGATGGTGGGGGAGGTGCAGGTGCTGGTTGAGTTGATCAGGCGCACTTTCAGCGAGCGGGGGGAGTGGTTTGAATAGCTGAATAGAGAAGGACGGATTATTCGCTTAAATAAATCCGTCCCGTTTTTTCCGTTGTCTTGGGACGCTGGAGTGAGAGCTATGCGAGGGCTACAAAAACTGTATCCGATCGATGATTACCTGACCATTCACTACCACAGCAATCGACTTGATACCGTTCAGAACCCCTGTATCGATCTGTTGCTGACGCTGGTAGGCGGTGACCGTTAGGTTAATGAAATTAAGCGTCGCCCCAGCGGTATCCCTGAAAACCAAATTCATTTGAGTGGCATTACCAAAAATATTGCCACCCGCAATCCAGATCACCAGTCTGTTGGCAGTCCTGCCAATCAGCTCCACCTCATAAGATAGAGAGGTAATTTGCCCATTAGGCTGCGCTAAATACCCATAAAACGCCTGTCCATTTGCGTCAACGGGATCAGTAAACCTTCCAATGGCCAGCGAGTCATTCGGATGAACTTTTCCCGTCAAGGTTACTTTGATTTTATTGGTCGAAACCGATTGCCCAACCTCGGAGGCTCCCTGACTGGGTGTGGACTCAAAATCCTCAATGTCCGGCAAACCCTCTCCAACTACTCGTGCCTGGGCTTCCCTGGAAACGCCAATGACTTTGCCTCCCCTGATCTGTTCGAGCTTGACCCTCACCTGACTGTTGGCAACCACCTTTACATTGGGTATTGGCCAGGAAAACTGCCCCGGTACATTGCCGATTGGCAAAGTCTCGTCATGGGTGGCGACCATGACGCCGTTCAGCCACGCTTCGAACGTTAGATGAATCTGATCCCCCGCCTGCCAAATCGTATTGATCAAGTGAATCAACGCCCATAACGGCCCGCCATTCATTTTGCCCAGATCAACAATGGCCGGATCGTCACCGTTTTCTCCGAGGATTTCCTGAAGGATGGCCTCGAGCAGTTCTGCCCAATCCAGATGCACATCGATCAGACAAGGAATCGACCAATGATCCTGTGCATTGAATTGGCCCAACTGTGTTGTTCCTGAGTAATTGTTTGTCTGGCTGATCACGTTGTACTTGATCGGGAACTGCGGATTGTTCGGATCCTTGGCAAAGTGCGGTGTAGTCAGAGTGAGTGTGATTGGCTGGGTCAGGTCGGGGTTGGGGTTGGTCGGCGTTGGTTCGATTCGATGTTTGGTCTCTACTCCGCCGCTATCAACAGTGATCAGGTCATAGAGATGTTTGTGCGGATAATCCAGCGTTAGCAGTACGCCTTGTGCAGCTTGTGAGGCGTCCACGCTGGTGGGGGTGGCGTTGATGGCGAGTGCCGAATGTCCGCCCCCCGGTACCTGTTCATCGCCACCTGGAGCAAAAGCATCGTAAAGCACCGTCAATGAGGGAGACGTGTCGCCGTTGCCTGAAAGACGCTCAACCGTACAGTGCAAACTGTTGATGTCCTCCAGCAGCAAACCGGCAGGCAGGCGTAACAGCACCGGGTCGCTGATGCTGAATACGATTTCACTGCTGATCGGCTTTGGGTTGTTGTTCAGGTGCAAGTGAACGGTTTCATACAGATCCTGACCTTGCCAAGGCCCGAACAGCACTGCCATCCCCAAAGGGTCTTTGTAGTGATTGACGATCGAGACCCCGATATGCGCACCAATCACCGGGTCAGTCTTGAGGAGGACTTGTGGAGGCGTGAGAGCAAAAATGGCGATGGGGGGCGACGTGGTGGCGTTCATGGCATCTGCTCGCGGGGCAATTGAGATGAGCTTCATCAAAGCACCATGCAGTTGCATCGACCACTGTCAGATCTGACAGGTGAAGGCTGTTTATAGATGAACGGTCGAGTGCCGAAGAGATCTCCAAGGATTTGAACAGGCAGAAAAACGGCCCCGTAAAGGGGCCGTTTTGGTTTCACCACTTAAACGCGCGTCTCAGCCGCCACCTCCAGATTGTCCAGCATCCGGTTCACGGCCAGCTCCCCCAGCATGATCAATTGCGCAATGCCCAACAGCACATGCCGATGCGAGCCGTCCACCAGCCCGGCGAAGTCGGTGGCCATGGTTTTGGCCGAAGTCAGGGTTTCGCAGGCTTCGGCCAGCAGTTCTTCACTGTCGACGCCGGGGGCGATGAGATAGCGGGTGTTGGGTTTGAGCAGCGGTTTTCTGGGGAGTAGGGGATTGAAGTAGTGATCGAGGGCGCGTTCGGCGGCTTCGTGGAAGGTCTTTGAATCCACCGATTCGTAAGGCGAGGTGGAGTCGGTTTCGGGCGGGTTTGGCGTTGGTTTGATCATGGTGAAGCTCCTTGAGAAATGGAGCCGTCATCCATCGCTGCTAAACGAATGAGGTGGCGGCTGTACGCGGGTTAGCAGACCAGGCTCAAGGATCCCGGCGCACCGAAGTGCCCCACGCAAGCCGCCATAAAACAGAAATGGCGAAACCAGCGTGCCTTGAGAATTGCCGAGCTGCTAAACCCGATCGCTGATTCATCAGCGACCCGGAAACGATAGAGCCGGCCCCCCAAGGCGCACAAGCCGGCGGATTCTGGCGGATGCGTAGGCAATGGCGCAAGGCGTTGTGGCTTGCCGGACGTTTCGGTCAACGGCTTTAAACAGTCGTGGCGAATTCGTGAAGAAGCGGTTTAAGGTAACCGGCTACGCACTGATACGCGGTTCGTAAATAAATGCGTCCCCTTTTTGTTTTGAAATATTTCCGTCTCCTTTTGTTATTAGCTTTTGCCATCAAGTCGGAATGCAAGTGAATGCCCTGATCCTCTTACTGTCCCCATAAAGCAACCCCAAACCACCAATGATTGAACCATTCCAGCATAGAAAATTAACCTGTGTTGCGACGTACTGGTAAATTCGTGATCCGAGGGGGTCAGGGTAAATTCGGTTTTCGTAAAGATCACGAACGGGGTTGACCAAAGATGGCGTTACATATTGGATTATGTTGTAGCTATTTACACCTCCAACGCTTTGTATCCATGTTTTCCCCTCATCTGCCGTCAGTAGGGCGTTGTTAACGAGAAGCTGGTAGACATTCAAGACTTTAGCGGAATACGAAACGCTCTGGTTTGCAGCATCGGTGACCGTAATCTTCGTGATGCCGTTTTTCAATCCCGTTACTTTGCCACTGCTCGAAACTTGTGCAACCAGTGTGTTCGCTGACATGTAGGAGTACGGAGGCACCCCCCCTGTCGCAGTACGCGTAGCCGTGTTCCCTGCCATTTCGTTGGTAGGCCAGCCATAGGGGTTAACTATCATGACGCCGTCCAATTCCATTTCGGTCGTATCAATAGCCAGATCGGGGGGCCGAATGCTCAATTCCGCACTTACCGTGGTCTCGCTGCTGGACGCAGTAATTGAAAACACTCCTTGCACTGAACCCGCTGTTGCCCCGTTAATCGTTACCTTTCCGTCAACTCCTGTCGTGAAGTCCTTGGTGCTCGTCCCATCGGCAAACCTTGTTCCCTGTGGCAACGTCACCTTGATGATTCCCACAATCGGCTGCCCGTTCTGCGTCAAACTCAACTCGATGCCTCCCAACTGATCACCCGCCGTGGCGGTGTAAGGCCCATTGAGAAACGCCACCACCACATACGCCACCACTTTCAAATTACGCACATTCGAATAGGTATTAGTCGGGTGATAGAGCGATTTTGCATACAGGCGCCGTGCGCCCGACGGTACTGTGATCGTCAGTACCCATGTTCCTGTCGTCGGGTCAGCCGTTACCTTGCCCTTCGGCACTGCGCTTGGGCCGCTGCCGTCATAGATTTCGACCTGCCGCCCAGCACTTGCCTCGCCGTGGAGTGTCAGCGAGGTGCTGCTCGTTGTATTCCCTTCTGGAACATCGTTGCCGGTTGCGTCAAGAACGGAAATGAGCTTCGGAACGATAAGCGGCTGGTTGGCACTGATGAGGATGGAGGTCGTAGGCGAAACTCTGAGGTTGCTCAGTTGATCTTTTATGGTGGCGCTCACTGTACGAGTACCGTCACCGATCTGCTGGAGGTCAAGGGTCGTCAGGTTGTAGGTGACCGGGTTGGCAGGATGGACATAGGGAATGGTTTTACTCCATGAGCCTATGGTCAGTTCCATTTCGTCAAATTGGCGCGGGTCGCTCCGGGTTAAAGTGACGGTAGGCGACTGCCCCGGAACAATGCTGGGCGGATGGCTGACCGTGATACCGGAGACCGGGTTGTTGAACAGCACATTCAGTATCGGGGTGGATTGATCTTTATTACCGCTGACCCGGGTGACTTCGTAGTACAGCCTATTGAGGCCATCCTTCAACACTCCCCAAGGAGCGTCCATAAAAATGCGGTCGTTCTCTTCGCCCGGCTTGATAAGCTTGATCACGGATGTCGCCAGGCTGTTGACCCACAGCCTTACGGAGTCACCTGCTGTAAAGGAGGTGGAAAACAACCTGACCGGGTCGATCACAATGAAGAGTTTGATGGTTGGCGAATAAATGCTCTGGGAAATGCCGAGATCGTAGGTTTTCGGCGGTTGCAGGTTTTCTTCTGCGCCCGGGATTGCCATCGGATACAGCTGGAGCAAGGCGGTGATCTGTGTCGAATTGACGTTGATGCTCATGTTGCTCTCCTGGCGTGCGATAAATAGCCATCTTCGGGACGAAGTTCATGACACCGCGAAAGAGGAGCATCGTCACCTGTCAGATCTGACAGGTGAGCGTGATTTCAAGACGAATGGTCATCGGTAAACGGTTTCCTGCAGACGCAAAAACGGCCCCGTAAAGGGGCCGTTTTGGTTTCAGCACTCAGACGCGCGGCTCAGCCGCCACCTCAAGATTATCCAGCGCCCGATTCACCGCCAGTTCCCCCAGCATGATCAGTTGCGCGATCCCCAGCAGCACATGCCGATGCGAGCCGTCCACCAGCCCGGCGAAGTCGGTGGCCATGGTTTTGGCCGAAGTCAGGGTTTCGCAGGCGTCGGCCAGCAGCTCTTCGCTGTCGATACCGGGGGCGATGAGGTAGCGGGTGTTGGGTTTGAGCAGCGGTTTCTGGGGAGCAGGGGATTGAAGTAGTGGTCGAGGGCGCGTTCGGCGGCTTCGTGGAATGTCTTGGAATCGAGTGATTCGTAGGGCGAGGTAGTATCGGTTTCGGGTGGATTTGGCGTTGGTTTGATCATGGTAGTACTCCCTGATTGATGGAGCTGCCACGGTTCGCTGCGAAACGAATGGAGGTGGCAGCTGTACGCGGGTTCGCAGACCGGGAATCAAGGAACCCGGCATACCCGAAGGTATCCCGCGCACAACCGCCATTACGCGACCAGCAAAGAATGCTGAACGGAAACGACGCTCTGGGCGCCTTGATTGATCCTGGCTGCGAAACCCGATCGCTGATTCATCAGCGACCCGGAAACGATAGAGCCGGCCCTCAAGGCGCACAAGCCGGCGGATTCTGGCGGATGCGTAGGCAATGGCGCAAGGCGTTGTGGCTTGCCGGACGTTTCGGTCAACGGCTTTAAACAGTCATGGCGAATCCGTGAAGAAGCGGTTTACAGTGACCGGCCAAGCACTGATCCAGGAGGGATCTTTCATGGCTGAGCACAACCCCGCCATTCACCTCGAACGCTTCAGCGAATCCCACATCGAAAGCGTCACCGCGCTTTACAACGACCCGGCTGTGACCCGGCAGGTGCTGCAGATGCCGTTTCAGTCTGCCGAGATCTGGCGTCAACGACTGATGCCGGAAAACGAACGGATGGTGAAACTGGTGGCGTTGCATCAAGGTGCGGTGATCGGGCATCTCGGGCTGGAGGCTTTTTCGCGAATTCGCCGCAGTCACGCGGGCAGTGTCGGCATGGCCGTTGCGGTAGCGTGGCAGGGCAAGGGTGTCGGTTCGAAGCTGTTGGCAGCGGCGCTGGACATCGCCGACAACTGGATGAACCTGCACCGGGTCGAACTTTCGGTGTACGCCGACAACGAGGCGGCCATCGGCCTCTATCGCAAGTTCGGCTTCGAAAACGAGGGCCTGTTCCGCGATTACGCTGTGCGTGACGGGCAATGGGTCGACACCTTGAGCATGGCGCGGCTGCGCAAACGCTGACCTTCTGTCCGTCAATGGTCGAGGGGACGACCGGGTAGGCAAATGACTTGCACGGTCGTCATCGGCATCTGCCATGCTCAAAGTCCGCAGCACCGCTTCCTTGAAGGAACACCGCAATGGACGACGTACAGCAACTGGGCGAAATGCTTCGCCACTATGCCGATAGCGAAGCGCACAAGAAGCAACTGTTCGAGACGCAATCGGCGACCTGGGCCACCCGGATCACCGAGTTGTTCGGGCAGATTCAGCAATGGCTGGAGCCAGTGCAGGCGCCGGGGTTGCTGGAGGTGAGTCGCGAGGCTTATGTGGCGTTCGGGCCGAGCACGCCGGTTGAGACCTCAACCTTCAAGACTGAAAAACTGAGCATCGTGATTGCCGGCAAACCGGTGGAGTTTGTGCCGGATGTGATGGGCAGTGGCGGGCAGATTTCGCTGGCAGTGGTGGGGCTGACGGCGGCGCGTTATGGGAGTGTTTCGTTGGTGGGGTTACCCAATGGTGATTGGCAGTGGCGCAAGACCAATGGGTTGAAGGATCCGGATACGTTTGCTTTCGATGCGAATTTTCTCGCGCAGCAGTTACAGAGTTTGATTCCGCGTGACCGCACCTAAGATCAAAAGCCACCCCCTCATCGGAACGCCGCCCGCCCAGCCCTCTCCCCCAAGGGGGCGAGGGGGAAAGGGAGCAGATCTGCGTTGTTTTCAATTTTGAGCTCGGCGGAAAGGGAGCCGATCTTCGTTGTTTTCAATATTGAGTTCGACGGAAAGGGAGCAGATCGGGGGCTTTTCAGTTTTTGAGTTCGGCTCGATATTTCAGGTCGGTGTATTTCGAGTAAACAACCCGGTCAGTTCCCTCTCCCTCCGGGAGAGGGTTAGGGTGAGGGGGCTGCCCCTGACACACCTCACATTTCGAGGTTGATCCACCCCGGCTTCGCCACCTCCGGCGTCACCGCTTTCACGGTCTTACCGGTGGCCATCTCAACCCGCCGCGCCACCTCCGGATCATCCGCAAACGGCGTCAGACTCGCCTCATCCAGGCTCTCGGCCGTCTCGTGCCGCAAGCAGTACTCCACCGCCAGCCACAGAAACACCACGCCCAACACATTCAAGAAAACATCGAACATGACCGGCTCCCTTTATCAGGCGATCTGCGCTTCACGATGGGCAATCGCAACATCCGCCACACGCACCGTGCGCCACACGTTATAGGCCATCAGCAACATACCGCTGAGGAAGAACACCCCACCGGCAAACCGTACGACAAACCCCGGATGACTGGCCTGCAGCGCTTCAACGAACGAGTACGTCAGCGTGCCGTCCTCGTTGATCGCCCGCCACATCAGGCCCTGAGTAATCCCGTTGACCCACATCGAAGCGATGTACAACACCGTGCCAATGGTCGCCAGCCAGAAGTGCAGGTTGATCAGCGGCGTGCTGTGCATCCGTTCGCGGCCAAAGACCTTGGGCACCATGTGATAAGTCGCGCCGAAGGTGATCATCGCCACCCAGCCGAGGGCACCGGCGTGAACGTGGCCGATGGTCCAGTCGGT
This sequence comes from Pseudomonas sp. CH235, assembly GCF_004368175.1. Lineage (NCBI taxonomy): Bacteria > Pseudomonadati > Pseudomonadota > Gammaproteobacteria > Pseudomonadales > Pseudomonadaceae > Pseudomonas > Pseudomonas sp. CH235. The sequence goes on along the minus strand of NZ_RRZJ01000043.1, from coordinate 1,266 downwards.
GTAGTGGGAGAGGGCGTTGACGGTCTTGATCGCCATCATCGGGCCTTCGAACGTCGACATGCCGTAGAACGCCAGCGACAGGACGAGGAAGCGCAGGATCGGGTCAGTGCGCAATTTATGCCACGCGCCGGACAGGGTCATCATCCCGTTGATCATGCCGCCCCAGCTCGGCGCCAGCAGGATCAGCGACATCGCCATGCCCAGTGACTGCGCCCAGTCCGGCAGCGCGGTGTAGTGCAAATGGTGCGGGCCGGCCCAGATGTACAGGGTGATCAGCGCCCAGAAGTGCACGATCGACAACCGGTACGAGTACACCGGCCGATTCACTTGCTTGGGCACGAAGTAATACATCATCCCGAGGAACCCGGTGGTCAGGAAGAAACCCACCGCGTTGTGCCCGTACCACCACTGCACCATGGCGTCGGTGGCGCCGGAGTACACCGGATAAGACTTGAACCAGTCCACCGGAATCGACAGGTGATTGACCACGTGCAGCATGGCGATCACCAGGATGAACGCGCCGAAGAACCAGTTGCCGACGTAGATGTGCTTGGTCTTGCGCTGCACCACGGTGGTGAAGAACACGATGGCATACGCGACCCAGACTACCGCCATCCACACCGCGCCGGAGAATTCGATCTCGGCGTATTCCTTGGTGGTGGTGTAGCCCATCGGCAGGGTGACCAGCATGATCACGATCACCGATTGCCAGCCCCAGAAGGTGAACGCGGCGAGTTTGTCCGAGTACAGCCGCACCTGGCAGGTCCGCTGCACGGCGTAGTAACTGGCGGCGAATTGCGCGCTGCCGGCGAAGCCGAAAATCACCAGGCTGGTGTGCAACGGTCGCAAGCGGCCGAAGGTGGTCCACGGCAAGTCCAGATTCATGTCCGGCCATACCAGTTGCGAGGCGATCCATACCCCCATCGCCATGCCCACGACGCCCCAGAAAACAGTCGCGATGACGAATTGGCGGACGACCTTGTAGTTATAAGCCTGTCCGATTGTTGCTGTGCTCATGGTCAGTTCATCCACGGTTGCAAAGTCTTGCCAGGCCACCCGGTCTGGCACGAGCTGCACTGTAGAAACCCCACCGGAAACAAAACAGGCTCAGGAATTGTTCATTTATGCGGATCAGATCAAAGCGCTGCCTGCGGCCATCTGCCGCGCCCTGATACGGTTTTTATACGTTCAGGTGAATCTGTTGTGCACTGCGCCGTTCGTCGATAGTCAGGGAAAATACTGTGGGAACGGGCAAACCCGGGATAG
>NZ_RRZJ01000042.1:0-39336 GCF_004368175.1 Pseudomonas sp. CH235 | reverse complement strand
ATCACACGAGTCTCAAAGAAATTCTTCTCTTTCTTCAAGTCCATGATCTCGCTCATCCAAGGGAACGGGTTAGTCGTCCCTGGGTACTCTTCCTTCAAACCGATCTGCGACAGGCGACGGTTAGCGATGAACTTCAGGTAGTCCTCCATCATCGCTGCGTTCATGCCCAGTACGCCGCGAGGCATGGTGTCACGCGCGTATTCGATTTCCAGCTGGGTGCCTTGCAGAATCATCTGCGAAGCTTCTTCCTTCATTTCGGCATCCCACAGGTGTGGGTTTTCGATTTTGATCTGGTTGATCACGTCGATGCCGAAGTTCAGGTGCATGGATTCGTCGCGCAGGATGTACTGGAACTGCTCGGCGACGCCGGTCATTTTGTTGCGGCGGCCCATGGAGAGGATCTGGGTGAAGCCGCAGTAGAAGAAGATGCCTTCCAGAACGCAGTAGTAGGCGATCAGGTTGCGCAGCAGTTCCTTGTCGGTTTCGACGGTGCCGGTGTTGAATTCCGGGTCGGAGATGGCGCGGGTGTATTTCAGGCCCCAGGCGGCTTTTTTCGCGACCGACGGGATCTCGTGGTACATGTTGAAGATCTCGCCTTCATCCATGCCCAGCGATTCGATGCAGTACTGGTAGGCGTGGGTGTGGATCGCCTCTTCGAATGCCTGGCGCAGGATGTACTGGCGGCATTCCGGGTTGGTGATCAGGCGGTACACGGCCAGGGCCAGGTTGTTGGCAACCAGGGAGTCGGCGGTGGAGAAGAAGCCGAGGTTGCGCATCACGATGCGGCGCTCGTCGTCGGTCAGGCCTTCCGGGTTTTTCCAGAGGGCGATGTCGGCGGTCATGTTGACTTCTTGCGGCATCCAGTGGTTTGCGCAGCCGTCCAGGTATTTCTGCCAAGCCCAGTCGTACTTGAATGGCACGAGCTGGTTGAGGTCGGCACGGCAGTTGATCATGCGCTTTTCGTCAACGGCGACACGGGCGGCGGAGCCTTCGAGTTCGGCGAGGCCTTCGGCAACGTCGAGGGAATCCAGTGCAGCCTTGGCGCGGGCCACGGCAGCCGAGTCTTCGGCGGTCACGGCGCGGGCTTCGAGGGCGGCGGCACCGCCGGCGCTGTCGAGGCGGTCCATGTTGGCTTCGCTAGCGTGGCCGGCGTTGGCGCCTTTCACTGCTGCTACTTCACTGTCTTCTTTGTCGAATTCGTCCCAGCTCAGCATGACGTGTCGTCTCCTGCGTGAGGGCCTGTGCCCGTGTGAAAACTGATTGGTTGGTTTTTCACACGGCCGTACAGGCCGCGTTGGATGTCGTTTTTTGCAGCGGTGCTACGCAGGCAATAAACAGAAAATTTTTACGGGTTTTCGAGAGCCTCTGACGGGCGCAGGTCAGCGTTGTCGCTGCTGCGGGGCTTCAGAATGGCTTTGATCCCTGTAAGGGAATATTGCTGACCCGATTAGGGCGGCATTATAGGGAAAAAAACACGGGCGTGGGGGAGGGCGAAACAGCGCAGGGCGGTCGAGCGCAGGGGTGATTTCGATCGGAGCGAGGGTTTACAGGGCTTTCGCCGGGATTGGCCCCGGAGAAAATTTTTTCATTAATTTTTTGGCGTGTGATTGATTGCTCAAAAAACGAGCAAAAAACCGCGTTTTTCACTATATCTTGTGTTTTGCAACCCTTTTGCGCCGCTTCAAACACAACTGAGCCCGACCGAAGCCGGGCTGGAATCGACTCTCGATGTTGCGCTGAGTGATCCGATTCGGTGCAGTCTCAACGCATCAATTGGTGCAGCCGTTACCCATGATGCTGTAACGCAGAATGTGACGCTGCCCCTTGGAGTCGTCGTACTCCATTTTCGCCGGAACAACTTCGCAGACATTCGGAACTTCGCTCATGGAAACAACTTTGGCGATGTCCAGGTGAGTGGAGTAAGTGTATTCCTCGATAACCGGTTGTTGCTGTGCGACATCAGTCGGAACCTCGTCTGCCATGGCGGTTGCGCACAGACTGCTGAGGGCCAGAACCAATAAAGCTTTCATTTGAATTTACCTTCTTGAGGTCGAGTGGGGTCACGCAACCTTTTTGGGGTTGCGTGTGGAACTTCATCGTTTGGTTTGTTACTTCAGAGCTGGATTAACGGCCTTCGTGGGGGCTGTAACGTTGTTAATCGCTTTGCCTTGTCGGCGAGGTGAATTTTAGGGAGGCGGGGTAGGGGTAAACAGACCCGGTTTTGATAAACACCTTTGGCAGATTTGGTAACAATCCTTGGAGATGGTGTTACCAGCGCTGCGGCTTTACCGGGAAAGCGAGGCGTCTGAATCGCTGGCAGGCCAGCTCCCACAAGGGTTGCGGGGTTTGCTTCGGAGGTGTTGTGGGCATTTCTGGATGTTTTGTAGGGGCTTGTTACTACCATCGTCGAATGGTTCTATACGGGCGCCCCGGCTACAACAGGGTCATACAAAAACAACTATTACACCGAGGTAGGAAAGATGAGTGCGGCTTCCCTGTATCCCGTTCGTCCCGAGGTTCTGGCCAATACGCTGACCGACGAGGCGACCTACAAAGCCATGTACCAACAGTCGGTCGTCAACCCTGACGGCTTCTGGCGCGAACAAGCCAAGCGCCTCGACTGGATCAAGCCTTTCACCACGGTGAAACAGACTTCGTTCGACGATCACCATGTCGACATCAAGTGGTTTGCCGACGGCACCCTGAACGTTTCCTACAACTGCCTCGACCGTCATCTGGCCGAGCGCGGCGATCAGGTCGCCATCATCTGGGAAGGCGACGATCCTTCCGAAAGCCGCAACATCACCTACCGCGAACTGCACGAACAAGTGTGCAAACTCGCCAACGCCCTGCGTGGCCAGGACGTGCACCGCGGCGACGTGGTGACCATTTATATGCCGATGATCCCCGAAGCCGTGGTCGCCATGCTGGCCTGCACCCGGATCGGCGCGATTCACTCGGTGGTGTTCGGCGGTTTCTCGCCGGAAGCCCTGGCCGGTCGCATCATCGACTGCCGCTCGAAAGTGGTGATCACCGCTGACGAAGGCATCCGTGCCGGCAAGAAGATTTCCCTCAAGGCCAACGTCGATGACGCCCTGACCAACCCGGAAACCAGCAGCATCCAGAAAGTCATCGTGTGCAAGCGCACTGGCGGCGACATCAAGTGGAACCAGCATCGCGACATCTGGTACGAAGACCTGATGAAAGTGGCGGGCACCGTCTGCGCGCCGAAAGAGATGGGCGCCGAAGAAGCGCTGTTCATCCTTTATACCTCCGGCTCTACCGGCAAGCCGAAGGGCGTGCAGCACACCACAGGCGGCTATCTGTTGTACGCGGCGATGACTCACGAGCGCGTGTTCGACTACCGTCCGGGCGAAATCTACTGGTGCACCGCTGACGTGGGCTGGGTCACCGGTCACTCCTACATCGTCTACGGCCCGCTGGCCAACGGCGCGACCACGCTGCTGTTCGAAGGCGTGCCGAACTATCCGGACATCACCCGGGTGGCGAAGATCGTCGACAAGCACAAGGTCAACATTCTCTACACCGCGCCGACCGCGATCCGCGCGATGATGGCCTCCGGCACCGCCGCTGTTGAAGGCGCGGACGGCAGCAGCCTGCGTCTGCTGGGTTCGGTGGGCGAGCCGATCAACCCGGAAGCCTGGGACTGGTACTACAAGAACGTCGGCAAATCCCGCTGCCCGATCGTCGATACCTGGTGGCAGACCGAAACCGGCGGCAACATGATGAGCCCGCTGCCAGGCGCTCACGCGCTCAAACCGGGTTCGGCCGCACGTCCGTTCTTTGGTGTGGTGCCGGCGCTGGTGGACAACCTCGGCAACATCATCGAAGGCGAGGCCGAAGGCAATCTGGTGATTCTCGATTCGTGGCCAGGTCAGGCGCGCACTCTGTACGGTGACCATGACCGTTTCGTCGATACCTACTTCAAGACCTTCCGTGGCATGTACTTCACCGGTGACGGCGCACGTCGCGATGCCGACGGTTACTACTGGATCACCGGTCGCGTGGACGACGTACTCAACGTCTCCGGCCACCGCATGGGCACTGCCGAGATCGAAAGTGCGATGGTCGCTCACCCGAAAGTCGCCGAAGCGGCGGTGGTCGGTGTGCCGCACGACATCAAGGGGCAGGGCATTTATGTCTACGTCACCCTTAAGAATGGCGAAGAGCCGAGCGAGCAATTGCGTCTGGAACTGAAGAACTGGGTGCGCAAGGAGATCGGGCCGATCGCTTCGCCGGACGTGATCCAGTGGGCGCCGGGGCTTCCGAAGACCCGTTCGGGCAAGATCATGCGCCGCATCCTGCGCAAGATCGCTACCGCCGAATACGAAGGCCTGGGCGACATCTCCACCCTGGCCGATCCGGGTGTGGTGCAGCATCTGATCGATACGCACAAGACCATGAACGTCGCCTAAGCGGCGGGTCTGAAGGCTGAAAAGCCCCGTCCGGCATTGCGCCGGGCGGGGCTTTTTGTTTTCCAATAATTATCGAATTGCTCCGTCAGCCCATTCCCACTGTTACCCGTCCGCCTTCAAGTAACTGAATGTGTAACCGCCCGCTCCACAACGGGGCATCCGGAAACGCATCGCCCCGTTTTAGAGCCTCAAAACACCCTGTGAAAAATAAGACATAACCCCGCGCTTGCCGGATTAGAAGGGTTTGCGAATAATAGGCCCGCAATTTGCAGCATAGATCGGTTCACTGTCTTTCGCTCTTGCATGAAATTGCAGGGCTGTCAATGTGCTCAAGCGGGTTTCTCGGTGCATCTGTAATTAGTTGTCGCATTGAAGAAATATCGGCTTCGGGCCTGTCGTTAGAATGCCGATCACTCGCTCGTCGTGGCTTGCGTTGAAGCCTTCGCGGTTTTGACTGGAATTGTCCCACGCACGCAGCAACCGATTTCGTTACACCCATTCGCATATTGGGCTGTCGCTCACTCTGCCGTTTTTGCCCTTTACCGATGGAGTCCCAAGATGAAGAAACTTGTGCTGCTTGGCGCCCTGGCACTGTCCGTGCTGTCCCTGCCGACATTCGCCGATGAAAAGCCTCTGAAAATCGGTATCGAAGCGGCTTACCCTCCATTCGCCTCCAAAGCGCCGGACGGCAGCATCGTCGGTTTCGACTACGACATCGGCAACGCGCTGTGCGAAGAAATGAAGGTCAAGTGCCAGTGGGTCGAGCAAGAGTTCGACGGTCTGATCCCGGCACTGAAAGTGCGCAAGATCGACGCGATCCTGTCGTCCATGTCGATCACTGAAGACCGCAAGAAGTCCGTGGACTTCACCAACAAGTACTACAACACCCCGGCCCGCCTCGTGATGAAGGAAGGCACTCAGGTCAGCGAAGGTCTGGCTGAGCTGAAAGGCAAGAACATCGGCGTACAACGTGGTTCGATCCACGAGCGTTTCGCCCGCGAAGTCCTGGCCCCGCTGGGTGCCGAGATCAAGCCGTACGGCTCGCAGAACGAAATCTACCTCGACGTGGCTGCCGGCCGCCTCGACGGCACCGTGGCGGACGCTACGCTGTTGAATGACGGCTTCCTGAAAACCGACGCCGGCAAAGGCTTCGCGTTCGTGGGCCCGGCGTTCACCGACGTCAAATACTTCGGCGACGGCGTAGGCATCGCGGTACGCAAGGGCGACGCCCTGAAAGACAAGATCAACACCGCCATCGCGGCCATCCGCGAGAACGGCAAGTACAAGGCAATCCAGGACAAGTACTTCGACTTCGACATTTACGGCAAGTAAAGACGTCGCTCGACCCGTCCGAAATGGCGCAAGCAACAGGATCTCTGCGGTTTGCGCCATTTTTTCATCCCAACTTTCGAGGACCTGAATCATGTTGAAAGGCTACGGGGCTGTCATCCTCGATGGCGCTTGGCTGACGCTTCAGCTCGCCTTGTCGTCCATGGCCCTGGCCATCGTTCTCGGGCTGATCGGCGTCGCGTTGCGCCTGTCGCCGGTGCGCTGGCTGGCGTGGCTGGGCGATCTGTATTCCACGGTGATTCGCGGGATTCCCGACCTGGTGCTGATCCTGTTGATCTTCTACGGCGGTCAGGACCTGCTCAACCGCGTCGCACCGATGCTCGGCTATGACGACTACATCGACCTGAACCCGCTGGCCGCCGGTATCGGCACCCTCGGTTTCATCTTTGGTGCTTACCTGTCGGAAACCTTCCGCGGCGCGTTCATGGCGATCCCCAAAGGTCAGGCCGAAGCCGGCATGGCGTACGGCATGAGCAGCTTCCAGGTGTTCTTCCGGGTGCTGGTGCCGCAGATGATTCGTCTGGCGATTCCGGGCTTCACCAACAACTGGCTGGTGTTGACCAAGGCCACCGCGCTGATTTCCGTGGTCGGTCTGCAAGACATGATGTTCAAGGCCAAGCAGGCGGCCGACGCCACCCGCGAGCCTTTCACCTTCTTCCTCGCAGTAGCGGCGATGTACCTGGTGATCACCAGTGTCTCGTTGCTGGCGCTGCGTCACCTTGAGAAGCGCTACTCGGTAGGCGTAAGGGCGGCTGATCTATGATCTTCGACTACAACGTCATTTGGGAGGCCCTGCCGCTGTACTTCGGCGGTCTGGTCACCACCCTCAAGTTGCTCGCGCTGTCGCTGTTCTTCGGTCTGCTCGCGGCACTGCCGCTGGGCCTGATGCGCGTATCCAAGAACGCTGTGGTCAATGGCGCAGCTTGGCTCTACACCTACGTGATTCGCGGCACGCCGATGCTGGTTCAACTGTTCCTGATCTACTACGGTCTGGCCCAGTTCGAAGCGGTGCGTGAAAGCTTCTTGTGGCCGTGGCTGTCCAGCGCAACGTTCTGTGCGTGCCTGGCGTTCGCGATCAACACCAGCGCCTACACCGCTGAAATCATCGCCGGCAGCCTGAAGGCCACGCCGAACGGCGAGATCGAAGCGGCCAAGGCCATGGGCATGTCGCGCGTCAAGATGTACAAGCGCATCCTGCTGCCATCGGCCCTGCGCCGGGCGCTGCCGCAGTACAGCAACGAAGTGATCATGATGCTGCAGACCACCAGTCTGGCGTCCATCGTCACCCTGATCGACATCACCGGCGCGGCCCGTACCGTCAACGCGCAGTTCTACCTGCCGTTCGAAGCGTACATCACCGCCGGCGTGTTCTACCTGTGCCTGACCTTCATTCTGGTGCGCCTGTTCAAGCTGGCCGAGCGTCGCTGGCTGAGCTACCTGGCCCCGAGGAAGCACTGATATGGAACGCATCGACCACGTTCTGCCGTGGAGCCACCTGGGCAGCGAGCGCCGGATTTCGGTGTTCCGCTTCGGTAGCGGCGAGCGCAAGGCCTACATCCAGGCCAGCCTCCACGCTGACGAACTGCCCGGCATGCGCACCGCCTGGGAACTGAAAAAACGCCTCGGCGAGCTCGAAGCCAAGGGCCTGCTCAACGGCGTCATCGAACTGGTGCCGGTGGCCAATCCGCTGGGCCTCGGCCAGTTGCTGCAAGGCAACCATCAGGGCCGTTTCGAGGCCGGCAGCGGCAAGAATTTCAACCGTGATTTCGTCGAGCTCAGCGCCCCCGTGGCCGCCAGGCTGGAAGGACAACTCGGTGATGATCCGCGCGCCAACATCCGTTTGATCCGTCAGGCGATGGCCGATCATCTGGCCGAATTGCCTGAGGCGAGTAGCCAGTTGCAAGGCATGCAGCGCATCCTGCTGCAACACGCCGCCACCGCCGATGTGGTGCTGGACTTGCATTGCGACTGCGAAGCCGCGCTGCACATGTACGCCTTGCCGCAGCACTGGCCGCAGTGGCGTTCGCTCGCCGCGCACCTGGACGTGAAGGTCGGCCTGCTGGCGGAAGATTCCGGCGGCAGCTCGTTCGATGAAGCCTGTTCTCTGCCGTGGCTGCGTCTGTCGCGTCTGTTCCCGGACGCGCAGATTCCACTGGCGTGCCTGGCGACCACCGTTGAACTGGGTGGTCAGGCTGACACCACGCCGGCGCAGGCCGAAGCCTGGGCAGAAGGCATTCTGGCGTTCCTCGCCGAGCAAGGCCTGATCCGTGGCGAGTGGCCGAGCGCGGCGCACGAACCGTGCGAAGGCATGCCGTTCGAGGGCACTGAATTGCTCCTGCCGCCGCATCCGGGCGTGGTGAGTTTTCTGCGCAAGCCCGGCGAGTGGGTTGAAGCCGGTGACAAGATTTTCGAAGTGATCGATCCGCTGTCGGATCGGGTCAGCACGGTGTGTGCTGGTACGTCCGGGGTGCTGTTTGCCATTGAGCGGCTGCGTTACGCCCAACCCGGTTTCTGGCTGGCCAAAGTGGCGGGGCGCGACGCGCTGCGCGACGGCCCTTTGCTCAACGACTGACTGTTTTTGTGAGAACCGACCGCATGTACAAACTTGAAGTCCAAGACCTGCATAAACGCTATGGCAGTCACGAAGTGCTCAAGGGCGTTTCCCTGAAAGCGGCCGCCGGCGATGTGATCAGCATCATCGGCTCCAGTGGCTCCGGCAAAAGTACTTTCCTGCGCTGCATCAACCTGCTCGAGCAGCCGCACGCGGGCAAGATCCTGCTCAACAACGAAGAGCTGAAACTGGTAGCGAACAAGGACGGCGCGCTGAAAGCCGCTGATCCGAAACAGCTGCAACGCATGCGTTCGCGCCTGTCGATGGTGTTCCAGCACTTCAACCTGTGGTCGCACATGACCGCGCTGGAAAACATCATGGAAGCGCCGGTTCACGTGCTGGGCGTGTCCAAGGCCGAAGCCCGCGAGAAAGCCGAGCACTACCTGAACAAGGTCGGCGTGGCTCATCGTAAGGATGCGTTCCCGGGGCACATGTCTGGTGGCGAACAACAGCGCGTGGCAATCGCCCGTGCGCTGGCGATGGAACCGGAAGTGATGCTGTTCGACGAACCGACTTCCGCCCTTGACCCGGAACTGGTCGGCGACGTGCTGAAAGTCATGCAGGCCCTCGCTCAGGAAGGCCGGACCATGGTGGTGGTGACCCACGAAATGGGCTTTGCCCGTGAAGTGTCGAACCAGTTGGTGTTCCTGCACAAAGGCGTCGTCGAAGAAAGCGGCAACCCGCGTGAAGTGCTGGTCAATCCGCAGTCGGAACGTTTGCAACAATTCCTCTCGGGCAGCCTCAAGTAATCGCTCCCGTTATGCACCAGATTAGGTCATGCTGCGCAGCGCGCCAGATGGTCTAATTTGGTTGCAGCCGATTTCGGTTTTTCCCTCTGTTTACGTTTCGGATCGCCCGCCATGACTGCCCATCGAATTGGTTTCCTGATTTGGCCCAGCACTAAAGCTCTGACTTTGGCGCTGGCAGAGGAGGCCTTGCGTGTTGCCCAGCGTGTGCATCCGGACGTGGTTTACGAGTTGTCCTTCCTGCAGGCCGAAGCACCGGCCGAGGGTGAATGGCAACTGCCCGGCGAACCCTGGGCCGGCAAACTCGAAAACTTCCAGAAACTTTTCCTGCTCGCCGATGAGCCACCGACCACGTTGGCGCCGGCGCTCAGCAGCGCGCTCAAGCAACTGGTGCGTGCCGGTTGTGTAATCGGCGGTCTGTCGGCCGGTGTGTACCCGCTGGCGCAACTCGGTCTGCTCGACGGTTACCGCGCTGCCGTGCACTGGCGCTGGCAGGACGATTTCGCCGAACGCTTCCCGAAAGTCATCGCCACCAGTCATCTGTTCGACTGGGATCGCGATCGCCTGACGGCGTGCGGCGGCATGTCGGTACTCGATTTGCTGCTGGCAGTGCTGGCCCGTGATCACGGTGCGGAGCTGGCCGGTGCGGTCTCTGAAGAACTGGTGGTCGAGCGCATCCGCGAAGGCGGCGAGCGTCAGCGCATTCCATTGCAGAACCGGCTCGGCTCCAGCCATCCGAAGCTCACCCAGGCGGTGCTGCTGATGGAAGCCAACATTGAAGAGCCGCTGACCACCGACGAAATCGCCCAGCACGTGTGCGTGTCCCGTCGGCAGCTGGAGCGGATCTTCAAGCAATACCTCAACCGCGTGCCGAGCCAGTACTACCTGGAACTGCGCCTGAACAAGGCCCGGCAGATGTTGATGCAGACCAGCAAGTCGATCATCCAGATCGGCCTGTCGTGCGGTTTTTCCTCGGGACCGCATTTCTCCAGCGCCTATCGCAACTTCTTCGGCGCCACGCCGCGGGAAGACCGCAACCAGCGGCGCAGCAGCAGTCCGTTCGAACTGTCGTCGGTGCCGCCAGAGCGCGGTTGATCCCTCACCAATTACGCCATGGCATTGGCTGCCATGGCGCTGTATCGGTCAGTCTTCGATTTCCAGATCAGGCCTCATTTCAGCCGGGCGCGGTGTATCGTCGATGCCGGCGACGTTCAGGTTGTTGCCAGTCTCCTGATAGTAGGCCCGGATTCTTGCTTTGCTCTCGGTCGACAACGGGTTATCGCGCAAGTCGTAGCGGTCGCCGACTGCCGCGGGCACATCCATGATTTCTTCCGGCACGTCTGTGATCGCATTGCCGGACAGATCAATCTCGTTCCAGTGCAGGTTTTCCAGTACGCCTCGCGGTATTTCGGTAATTCCGGTATCGCTCAGGTCGAGGTCGGTCAGGCCATGCAGGTTGCTGACGTCCGGCGTCAGCCCCAGCGGGTTGTCGCGCAGGTTGAGTACCTCGAGTTTGTCCATGCTCGCCAGCGCTGCTGCCGATTCGGGTGTCAGCCTGATTTTGCAGTCCGGCAGGCTCAGGGCGGTCAACTGATTCATGGTGAAAATATCCTCGGGAATATCGCCGAGATCGCATTCGCGAATGGCCAGGCTGTCCAGGCCGGGAAAAGCTTCAAGGAAGCGTCCGAGCCTTGATGAATGGCCTTCACCCACCAGGAACAGGTCCGGCACGTAGGGCAATGGGGCGCCGAGTGTCGGCAACTCGCCGATGAAACTCACAGTGTGGCTGAACCCGAAACTGTCGAGACTCGAGTCCTCCATCGGGATCTGGCGCCAGCAGGTCAGCAGTGCTTCGGCGAACTGCGTACGCAATTGTTCCTGACGCAGTCGCTCGGTTACGGGCAGCGGTTGGCCGTCAGGCGCACTCACAGGGATGTCGCTGCTCCAATGAGCGAGGCTGCGGGTGAGATCGCTCAGCGCCATTTCCCTTCTTGCTACTTCCTGACGGCCATCAGCCAACGTGCCACTCAGGCGATAGAGGAAGGTGCTGGCCTGATCATCGTCCAGCGACGGATAAAGCGTTTGCACCCGAGCCCGATCTGCCTCTTCGGCAAGCACGCCCAGATCACCCCCGGTGCGCCGGAAGTAATCCTTGACGCGCTCTCGCGACGCCGGGCTCAGAGGGTTGTTGCCAAAGTCGTAACCGTTACCGATTTCCGCCGGCAGGTTGAAAACTTCGTCAGGAATTTCGTTGAGCCGGTTGTTGTTGAGGATGACGATTTCTAGTTGCGGATGGTTGATCATTCCGTCGGGAATTTCGCTGATCGCGGTGCCGGCCAGATCGAGAAAATCCAGCGCCGGCAAGGAGCGGATGTCTGGCGCCAGTCCCAGAGGGTTGTTGTACAAGTCGAGTTTTTTCAATCGTGTCAGCGAAGCAAGGGTGGAACGGCCCTCGACATCCAGCGTCACCGCGCAATTGCTCAGTACCAGATTTTCCAGGGCTGGCATACGCCGGAACGAATCCGGTATTTGCTGCAATCCAAGATCGCGCAGCTCCAGTGTTTTCAGCCCTGAAAAGGCGTCGAAGAAAACATCGCCGGCGCGCAATTGGGCGTTGCCGGTGATCGACAATGTGGTGACATGGCTGAAGTCGGCGCTCAGTGAGGGCAGCTCGCCGATAAACGGAAGATTGATGATCAGCCTGTCTGATCGCATCTCCGGTTGTGCGGTCGAGCGTGCGCGCCAGAACGCTTGCAGGTCACGGCGATATTGATCGCGGCCGGTGCGTTCAACGATTTTGTCCTCATCTGTGAGTGGCGTACCGGTTGACGGATGTTGCTCGGGAACCTCACTGACCCAACGGTTGAGGGTTGTATCGAGTTGCTGCCATTGCGTTTCCCACTGAGCGATTTGAAGTCGACCCTGAGCGACGGTTCCCGGCAACAAATACAACATTCGATTGGCTTGTTCGGCGTCGAGGGTCGGAAACAAAACGCGCACGCGGTCGATGTCCGCCGTCGGCATCGGTACTCCAAAGTCTTGCCGGGTGTGCTGGTAGCGGGTCTTGATCCGCTCGCGAGTGGCGGGTGAAAACGGGTTTTCGCCAAGCATGAATTGGTTGGGTGAAAGCGCAGGGCGATCGAGCAGGCTGTCGGGAAGCTCGCTGATCCGGTTGTGTTCGAAGTTGGCCATGATCAGCGTCGGGTGCTCGACCAGGCCTTCCGGCAGATGAGAGATCCCGGTGTCGATCAGGCGCACGTGAGTCAGCGCCGGCAAGGTCTTCAACTCTGGTGCAGCGCCCAGCGGGTTGTGGCTCAGATTGAGGAACTGTAGACGGCTCATGGACGACAGGCGGGCCTGAGTCGGCGGCGTCAGGGTCAGCTCGCAGTACTCCAGCACCAGGCGCTCCAGCAACGGCATGCGTTCGCAAGCTTCGGGCAATTGCTCCAGTTTGAACTCGTGCAGTTCCAGATGACGCAGGCCGGTGAAAGGCCAAAGAAAAGCATCGATGCCGCTCAGGGCCGGATTGCCGTCAAGGGTCAGCTCGGCGATGTGGCTGAAGTCAGCCGACAGCACGGGCAAATCGCCAATGAACGGCAGCTCTGCGATCAGCACATTGCCCCTTTGCGTGGCTTTTTCGGCAAACCGGAAGCGCCACAGTTCTTCGATTCGTTGGGCAAACAGCTTTCTGTTGGTCTGCATCACGAACACCTGCCGGGGATTGAGCACCTGCCCCGTGTCCGGATGAATACTCGGTCCTGCCGCTGCCCACCGTGCAAGGTCGGCATCCAGTTGGCGGATTTCTGCCTGCCAGTGCCGCAGCTGGCTTCGGCCATGTTCAATCGAGCCCGGCAAGCTGTAGAACACATCGCTGGCGTCTTGCGCGTCGAGGTCGGGAAACAGCTGCTGGGTGGTTTCTATATCTGCAAGGTCGGCGAGTACGGCGAAATCCTGCCCGGTCTCGCGGTTGTATTGTTTGATCCGCTCGCGAGTGCTGGCGTTCAGTGGATTGTTCGAGAGGTCGTAGCCGTCACCGGCCTGAGCCGATAATTCAAACAGGCTCTCGGGTAATTCGGTGATCTGGTTTTCACTGAGGATCGCCGTCTTGAGCGTCGGATGGTCGATCAGGCCAGGCGGGACTTCCAGCAGGCCCGTGCGTGAAAGGTCGAGGTAGGTCAGCGAGTTCAGGGTTTGCAGATCGGGCACCAGATTCAGCGGATTGCCCGGTAACTCCAGTGATTCGAGTCTGGGCATTGCGGCCAGCGCTGTCAGTGATTCGGCTGTAAGGCTCACGCCACAGCTATCCAGCACCAGGACTTCCAGCGTCGACAGGTTTTTGAGTGTCTCGCTCAGTTGATCCAGTTGGCCGTTGCGAAAGAACAGCCGTTTGAGCCGGGAGAAACTTCGCAGAAACGCCGCGTCACCGCGCAAGCCTTTATTCCCGTTGATGGTCAGCGCAGTGATGTGATTGAAGTCCGCGCTCAGTATCGGAAGGTCACCAATGAATTTGGCCTCGGCCGTAAAAACATCGGCCCTGGCGTGCGGATGGATTTTCGAGCGGTGACGCCACAGGCGCAGCAGATTGCCGGCAAACGTCTCGCGTGCATCCTGTTCGGTGAAGCGTTCGTTGGCTTCCAGCATCGCGCCGCTGATCGGGTCGCGGTCGGGAATGTCTCGGGCCCAAAGATTCAGATCGGCACTCAGCGTGGCCAGCTCGGTTTCCCACGCCGTCAGTTGCAAGCGGCCCTGAACCAGTGAGCCGGGCAGGCGATAAATCAGGCCGCTGGCCTGGCCCTCATCGATATCTGGAAACAGGGCCGTGGTGCGGGTGATATCGGCCTGTTCGGCACGTACGCCAAAATTGACGCCGGTGCGGGTGAAACAGGTTTTTACCCGCTCGCGTGTGGCGGCAGTGAGTGGATTACCGGAAAAGTCGTATCCGGCAGCCGCAGCAGGCGAGAGTTCGAACAACGCTTCAGGCAGTGTGGTGATCCGGTTATCGGTCAGCCAGGCGCTCCTGATTTGCGGGTGATCGATCAAGCCGGGCGGGACTTCGGCAATCCCGGTGCGGGACAGGTTGAGGTAGGTCAGCGATGGCAGGAAGGTTAAATCGAAGCTGCTGCCGAGTGGGTTGTCCTTGAGATCCAGTTCAACCAGTTCATTGAGTGAAGTGAGCAGCGTCTGGTTTTCCGGGGTCAGGATGATTCCACATTTGCGCAGCCTTAATCGGCGCAGCGCGGACAGGGTCGAGAGGTTTTGCGGCAGGGTGTGCAAGTCGAAGTTCTGCAGGTCGAGTCGGGATAAAAGAGGGAAGCGTTCAATAAATGTTTCGATGCCTGCCGATGCTCCGCTGCCGCTCAGTTCCAGGCTGTTTACATGGCTGAAGTCTGCCGCCAGCACCGGCAGATCGCCCAGCAAGGGTTCGATAAAACGCATGCGATAGCCAAAGCGTTCCGGAGTCTCGCGGCGCCAGCAGCTGAGCAGGGTTCGGGCGAAAAGCTGTCGATCACGAGCGGCGGCAGCTCGTCGGGCGATAGACAGTTCCTGGCCGGTGGCGGGATCGATCCGTACGTCTCTCAGGCGCCATAGATCAAGGTCGTTTTCCAGGCGGGCGTATTCAAGGCGCAGTCGTGACAGCTCGGCGATCGGATTCTCCAGATGGTTTTGCAGGCGTTGCACCATGGCCTGCAGGCCTTCTTGGGTGATCCCGGGAAAAACATCGCGCACCCGCATGTCCAGGGTCGGCGGAGAACCATCGGGTGACAGATTGCGTGAGTAACCGTCAGTGCCCAGCAGGCGCAAAGTGTCGACGTCGGTGGCGGGAGAGGATTCGACCGCCAGTGTGAGTCGCAGACTGTCGCGTGGCAGAGGATTGTCGCGAATGAGCTGGCGGAGCTTTTGTCCTTCGCCGATTTGCAGATTCAACGCCTGACGTCGGTCGTCGGGCAGGGCTTGCAGCACGCTGGTGTAGAAATCCGTCGGGCCGTGCAATTCCAGTCCGGCCTGATCAAACGGCTGCCACGTGCCATCGGCTCGGCGTACCAGGATTTTTTCGATAGGGGCGCCCATGGGACCGGTGGTGTCGAGCCGCTTTCCTGCGAACGATTGGTCACGCACTTCAAGGCTGACGGTGTCCGACCAGCCTGGCAGCAGCGGCAGGCTGTGCAGCGCCAAAGTCTCGGAATCCTGGTTATGCACCGAATCGATTTCCAGTCCTTCATAAGCCCGGGTGATGCGTAGCTCGTGCAATGCGGTTTCAGAGAGCTGTTGCTGACGCTCCGGAAGCACGTCTTCACTTAGCTGCGTCAGTTCGGTGCCGGTGGCGGTGTGAATGAGTTCTTCGGTGATCCTGACAGGCAGGTTCGGTACGTGCCGCGCCACCTGTTTCACCAGCGGTGTAGCGCGATGCTGGCTTGACTCATAGCGTTGTTCGAACAGGGCAGGGCGCTGTTGCCTGGCAATCTGCGCGAGTCGGCTGCGAAGTTGACGGACGCGTACATCCAGGGCGATTTTTTGCCCGAACTCTTCATTGAGCAGGGTGCTGATTTCGGGTTCATCGAGAGCCCGCAGCAATGTCTTGAGCAGGTCGTTGTCGATCAGACGATTAACGTGAACGTCCGTTAGCGGGAGCTGCACATCATCGGAGGATTGCCAGAGCGTCGCTCCCTCGGCGTCGATCAGGCGCAGCCTTCTGGTTTTCGGCCACAAGCCTTGTTCGTTCAGCAATTGCAGCTGGATCAGCGGATCGGCCTTGCGATAAACCGTTGGCTCGTCGCTGGTCAAATGCTCGATGAACGTCTGCAAATCCTGATCGATTCTGAAACGCTCAATAGTGTCGGCCAGCAGCGGCGGTATGCGTTCCTGATTCACATGCATTTTGCGCAAACCGTCTTCAGTGTAGCCGCTGATTTTCAGAATGCGTTCGCGCTGCGCCGGGGTAAATGCCTCTACGCTGTGGCCGATTCGCTGCAACGCAGTGTTGGTGTCCCATCGCAGCGGATTTTCCAGCTCGGTGTGAAAAGCCCCTTCGCCGTTATGCCGCACGACAGGTTCGTAGGTATCGGTACGTGAAGGGTGTTCGATGCGCAGTTGACCGGGTATCTCGTGATCGTTGACCGCGTAGTGCGTCTGATCCAGCGGTAGCAGTTTTTTGCCCTGATGCCAGTGCAGACCCTGGGCGTCGGGCAGGGAGCCTGCCGCTGGCAGGGTGTCACGGGCGTAGCTGCTCAGATCCGGCTTCCAGTACAGGGTTTTGCCGTTGCGCAGTTTCACGGGTTGAAACCGATCCATGAATGCCACCACTTCGGGCGGCAGTACCTTGGGCAGTTCGGCCATGGCGACACTGGTGCCAATCCCGAAAGCACCCAGTTGAATCAGTGATTCCAGTGCAGCGAAGTAGTGCGCACAGGCTTCGGTGGTTTGGCCTTCGGCCAAATCGACATAGAACGTGAAAAGCTCGTCGAGCAGCTGATAGGTGATGTACGCCATCATCATTTCACCCAGAAACGGCACGAACGGCAGAACGACGAACGCGGCGATTTCCAGGATCGACGTTGCGACACTGACAAACGAATCCCAGCGCCTCCAGCGTGCATTGCGATCGACCATGGCAGTGGGAACAGCGATCACTGCGGCATCGTTGAGGATTTTGTTGAGCTTGCGCTGATAAAGATGTTCCCAGAGTTCACCGGCGATGGGGGTGGCCGAGAATTGCAGGTCGGGCCTTTCGATAAGGGTGTCGCGCCACGGCGGCATTTGACTGCCGGCTTGTGGTGGGTGCCATTGCACTTTGCTCAGACGTTGCTTGAGCTGGCCGAAAAATTGTCCACGTTGTTCGTGAGTGACGAAGCGGCTGAAGAATCGCTGGTACTCCGTATCGCGCAGCTGTCGGATCAGTTCGTGTGCGAGGTCGCCCGTGGAGAGGTACTCCTTGATCGGATGATCGGGGTCGTCCGGTATGTAAGCCACCACTGCAACGGCGGTTTTCGCGCTTTTAAGGTCAGGTGCAAACACCAGGATTCCGGTCAGTGCGACCGACATCATCGTCAAATCGTGGCACAGCATGGGCTGACCGTTCATCAAAACCACGGATGTCCCGTCCAGCAGACTTTCAATCGAATGCAGATTCGCTTCTCCGATGTCGCCATTCATCCGCGCCAGCTTCAGTGCGGCGCGCAGTGCGGTTTTCTGCGCGGTATTGACCTTGTGCCGCAGCACCGAAGCTGCCACCGGGTTGGCGAGCGCGAGACTTTCCTCCAGGTAGCTTTTGTAGCGGGCACCGATATCCAGTTCCCGGCACAGTCGGCTGAAGGCTGGAATGCCGGGTTCTGCATTAAGTGGCGCCAGTGTCTCGAATTGTCCGGTCCCGGTCGGGCGGGTGATGAACGAGGAGCCGCTGGCGTAGGCCCCGGGTTCTGTTTCGCCCGCCTCGAAGTTATGCAATGCCGCGTCCAGCAGCGACACCGTCCACGTCCGGGTGCCGGTGGTAATGCCTGCGGCCTTCACCGGGATGTACAACTGCAGAAAGGTTTCCTTGACGTTCAGCTCGAGGTCGAAACGCGTTTTCAGCGCCTCGGTCAGGATGGGCTCGGCGAAGGTGCTGGCGTTCTGTATCCGTTCGAGCATTTGATCGACGGCGTTCTGCGCGCTCATGTGCCGGGTGATGGCGTTTCTGAGCGCCTGGTGTTGCGAGGCAGGCGCTGACTTGATCGGATCCGGGAGGGCGCGACGGTTGTTCTTCAGGGCGGTGCGTCTGGCGGACGATGCCTTGCCCAACCAATCGGGGATCGCTTTCACCAGCGGTTCATAGTGGGAAGCGGGGCTTTGTGCGGTCGCACCGGGCGTGGGCGAACTGGCGGGCGATTGCCCGGTGGTGGATGGCATCGTTGGCGTCCTTGAGCGTCGAAAAAGAGCTCAAGCAGAGCAAAATGCATCTTGTGTCAGGTGGTACATATGTATGACAGGCCATCCCGTCGCAATTGATATGCTCGCAGGCCTGCTGAAATGGCTGGCGGCAGTTTAAACTGCGCCTTTGCGACGCTATATGTCGCATTGCCGTAAACCCGGGAAAAACCGGGGTTTGCGCTATAAGAAGTTGTCGCTTGGCGACAAGGCCGGGCACAAAACTGTCCTTACAATCCCCCCATCGCTCGCCAGTTTCAGGCGGGTGGCCCTCATCAGGAGACTCCGATGTCCGTTGAGCACGCTGCGGTACGACGCGCCGATTTCGACCAGGTTATGGTTCCCAACTACGCGCCTGCCGCTTTCATCCCGGTGCGTGGCGCCGGTTCCCGCGTCTGGGATCAGGCCGGCCGCGAGCTGATCGACTTCGCCGGCGGCATCGCCGTCAACGTATTGGGCCATGCGCACCCGGCGCTGGTTGGTGCCTTGACCGAGCAAGCGAACAAGCTGTGGCACGTGTCCAACGTGTTCACCAACGAGCCTGCGCTGCGTCTGGCGCACAAGCTGATCGACGCCACCTTTGCCGAGCGCGTGTTCTTCTGCAACTCCGGCGCCGAAGCCAACGAGGCCGCCTTCAAGCTGGCCCGTCGCGTCGCGTTCGACCGTTTCGGCACCGAGAAGTACGAAATCATCGCCGCGCTCAACAGCTTCCACGGCCGCACCCTGTTCACCGTGAACGTCGGTGGCCAGTCGAAGTACTCCGACGGTTTCGGCCCGAAAATCACCGGCATCACTCACGTGCCGTACAACGATCTGGCGGCGCTGAAAGCCGCTGTTTCGGACAAGACCTGCGCGGTCGTTCTGGAGCCGATCCAGGGCGAAGGCGGCGTGCTGCCGGCCGAGCTGGCTTACCTGCAAGGCGCCCGTGAACTGTGCGACGCGAACAACGCGCTGCTGGTGTTCGACGAAGTGCAGACCGGCATGGGCCGCACCGGCAACCTGTTCGCCTACCAGCATTTCGGTGTGGTGCCGGACATCCTGACCAGCGCCAAGAGCCTGGGCGGCGGTTTCCCGATCGCCGCGATGCTGACCACCGAAGCGCTGGCCAAACATCTGGTCGTCGGCACTCACGGCACCACTTACGGCGGCAACCCGCTGGCGTGCGCCGTGGCCGAAGCGGTGATCGACGTGATCAATACCCCTGAGGTGCTGAACGGCGTCAACGCCAAGCACGACAAGTTCAAGACCCGCCTGCAACAGATCGGCGAGAAGTACGGCCTGTTCACCCAGGTGCGCGGTCTCGGTCTGCTGATCGGTTGCGTGCTGAGCGATGCCTGGAAAGGCAAGGCCAAGGACATCTTCAACGCCGCTGAACAAGAAGGCCTGATGATTCTGCAGGCTGGTCCGGACGTAATCCGTTTCGCCCCGAGCCTGGTGGTTGAAGACGCGGACATCGACGCCGGTCTGGATCGCTTCGAACGTGCTGCGGCGAAACTGACCCAAGCCTGATTCATGCAAGACCGCCCGGCGTCTGTCGTGATCGACAGGCGCCGGGACCATTTTCCTGTGCCGGGCCTGCCCGGCATTTTTTTCCCGAGTCGGCGCTTTCGCCGACCTGAAGTAGAGAAAGGAGTGACACCATGCTGGTGATGCGCCCCGCGCAAATGGCTGATCTGGGCGAGGTACAGCGTCTGGCTGCGGACAGCCCGATTGGTGTCACTTCCTTGCCGGATGACGTTGAACGCCTGAGCGACAAGATCGCTGCGAGCGAAGCTTCGTTTGCCGCCGAAGTGAGCTTCAACGGCGAAGAGAGTTACTTCTTCGTCCTCGAAGACACCGCCACCGGCAAACTGGTGGGCTGCTCGGCAATCGTTGCTTCGGCCGGTTATTCCGAGCCGTTCTACAGCTTTCGCAACGAGACCTTCGTGCACGCTTCCCGCGAGCTGAAGATCCACAACAAGATCCACGTGCTTTCGCAGTGCCACGACCTGACCGGCAACAGCTTGCTGACCAGTTTCTACGTGCAGCGCGAGCTGGTGGGTTCACCGTGGTCTGAGCTCAACTCCCGTGGTCGTCTGCTGTTCGTCGCCAGCCATCCTGAGCGGTTCGCCGATTCGGTGGTGACCGAGATCGTCGGTTACAGCGACGAGAACGGCGACTCGCCATTCTGGGACGCCATCGGTCGCAACTTCTTCGACCTGAACTACGCCGAGGCCGAGCGTCTGTGTGGCCTGAAAAGCCGGACGTTCCTCGCCGAGCTGATGCCGCATTACCCGATCTACGTGCCGCTGCTGCCGGACTCCGCTCAGGAAGCGATGGGCCAGGTACACCCGCGTGCGCAGATCACCTTCGACATCCTGATGCGCGAAGGCTTCGAGACCGATCACTACATCGACATCTTCGACGGTGGCCCGACCCTGCATGCGCGTGTTTCGGGGATCCGTTCGATCGCCCAGAGCCGCGTGGTGCCGGTGAAACTCGGCGAGCCGGTCAAAGGTGCCGGTCGCCAGTATCTGGTGGCCAACGCCCAGTTGCAGGATTACCGCGCGGTATTGCTCGAGCTGGATTACGCGCCGGGAAAACCGGTGACCCTGGATCTGGAAGCGGCCGAAGCCCTGGGCGTCGGTGAAGGTGCCAGCGTGCGCCTGGTGGCGGTTTAACGCCTTAGCGAGTTTCACGGGTGGCCACGGCGGCCCGTTTGAGGAGATAGCATGATTGTTCGTCCCGTACGCAGCAGCGATTTGTCCGCTCTGATCGACCTGGCCCGCAGCACCGGCACCGGCCTGACCACCTTGCCGGCCAACGAAGAGCGCCTGACCCACCGGGTCGGCTGGGCCGAGAAGACCTTTCGCGGTGAAGCCGGCCGTGGCGACGCGGACTACCTGTTCGTGCTCGAAGACGACAACGGTCGCGTGGTGGGGATTTCCGCCATCGCCGGCGCCGTCGGTCTGCGCGAGCCTTGGTACAACTTCCGCGTCGGCCTGACCGTCAGCGCCTCGCAGGAACTGAACATCTATCGCGAGATCCCGACGCTGTTCCTGGCCAACGACCTGACCGGCAACTCCGAGCTGTGCTCGCTGTTCCTGCACGCCGATTACCGCACCGGCCTCAACGGTCGCATGCTGTCCAAGGCGCGGATGCTGTTCATCGCCGAATTCCCGCAACTGTTCGGCAACAAGATCATCGCAGAGATGCGCGGTGTGTCGGATGACGCCGGCCGTTCGCCGTTCTGGGAAAGCCTGGGCCGTCACTTCTTCAAGATGGAATTCAGCCAGGCCGATTACCTGACCGGTGTCGGCAACAAGGCGTTCATTGCCGAACTGATGCCGAAATTTCCGCTGTACACCTGCTTCCTGTCGCCGGACGCGCGCAACGTCATCGGCCAGGTGCACCCGGACACCGAGCCGGCGCTGGCGATGCTCAAGAGCGAAGGCTTCAGCTATCAGGGTTACGTCGACATCTTCGACGCCGGCCCGGCCATCGAGTGCGAGACCAGCAAGATCCGCGCGGTGCGTGACAGCGAAGCGCTGGTGCTGGCTATCGGCACGCCGGGCGACGACGCCACGCCGTTCATCATCCATAACCGCAAACGCGAAGACTGCCGTATCACGGCGGCGCCGGCCCGTCTGGCCGCCGGCACGCTGGTGGTCGATCCGCTGACCGCCAAACGTCTTCAACTCAACGCTGGCGATCAGGTTCGCGCCGTGGCGTTGTCTGCTGCCCGGGAGTCGAAATAATGAATTCGCTATACATCGCAGGTGAGTGGCTGGCCGGTCAGGGCGAGGCCTTTCAATCGCTGAACCCGGTGACCCAGCAAGTGCTGTGGTCGGGGGAGGGCGCCACTGCCGCTCAGGTCGAGTCGGCCGTGCAGGCTGCGCGTCAGGCGTTCCCGGGCTGGGCCCGTCGTACCCTGGAAGATCGCATCAGCGTGCTCGAAGCGTTCGCCGCTGCGCTGAAAAACCACGCTGACGAGCTGGCCCGCACCATCGGTGAGGAAACCGGCAAACCGCTGTGGGAAGCCGCGACCGAAGTCACCAGCATGGTCAACAAGATTGCGATCTCGGTGCAGAGCTACCGCGAACGTACCGGCGAGAAGAGCGGCCCGCTGGGCGACGCCACCGCCGTGTTGCGCCACAAGCCCCACGGCGTGGTCGCGGTGTTCGGCCCTTACAACTTCCCAGGTCATTTGCCGAACGGCCACATCGTGCCGGCGCTGCTGGCCGGTAACAGCGTGCTGTTCAAGCCAAGCGAGCTGACCCCGAAAGTCGCCGAGCTGACGGTCAAGTGCTGGATCGAAGCCGGTCTGCCGGCCGGCGTGCTGAACCTGCTGCAAGGCGCCCGCGAAACCGGGATCGCTCTGGCGGCGAACCCGGGCATCGACGGTCTGTTCTTCACCGGTTCAAGCCGTACTGGCAATCACCTGCACCAGCAGTTCGCCGGTCGCCCGGACAAGATCCTCGCGCTGGAAATGGGTGGTAACAACCCGCTGGTGGTCGATCAGGTCGCCGACCTCGACGCCGCGGTGTACACGATCATTCAGTCGGCGTTCATTTCTGCCGGTCAGCGTTGCACCTGCGCCCGTCGTCTGCTGGTGCCGGAAGGCGCGTGGGGCGACAGCCTGCTCAAGCGTCTGGTGGAAGTCAGCTCGACCATTGAGGTCGGTGCGTTCGATCAGCAGCCGGCGCCGTTCATGGGCTCGGTGGTTTCCCTTGGCGCGGCAAAAGCGTTGATGGATGCCCAGGCGCATCTGTTGGCCAACGGCGCGGTGTCGCTGCTGGCGATGACGCAGCCGCAGGCGCAGTCGGCGCTGCTGACCCCGGGCATCGTGGATGTGACGGCGGTTGCCGAGCGTTCCGATGAAGAACTGTTCGGCCCGTTGCTGCAAGTGATTCGCTACACCGATTTCGAAGCCGCGATTGCCGAAGCCAACGACACTGCGTTTGGCCTGGCCGCAGGTCTGCTGTCGGATTCCGAAGAGCGCTACCAGCAGTTCTGGCTGGAAAGCCGTGCCGGGATCGTCAACTGGAACAAGCAACTGACCGGTGCTGCGAGCAGCGCACCGTTCGGCGGTGTCGGCGCTTCGGGCAACCACCGCGCCAGCGCCTACTACGCGGCGGATTACTGCGCGTACCCGGTGGCCTCGCTGGAAACTCCAAGTCTGGTGTTGCCGGCGGCCCTGACGCCTGGCGTGAAGATGGCGTGATGCTAATCGCCAGCCTGCTGGCGATGGCCGCGCCGCGGTCTCAAAGAATAGTTACTGAAGCCTATAACAACAGATTCTCGTGGAGCCTCGCTGATGAAATCCTATGAAGTCAATTTTGACGGTCTAGTGGGGCCGACCCATAACTACGGTGGTCTGTCCTACGGCAACGTTGCGTCCCAGAGCAACAGCCAGCAGTCTTCGAACCCGAAGGAAGCGGCGCTGCAAGGCCTGGCGAAAATGAAAGCGCTGATGGAAATGGGCTTTCAGCAGGGCGTTCTCGCACCGCAAGAGCGTCCGGATGTGGCTGCCTTGCGCCGTCTGGGTTTCAGCGGCACCGACGCTCAGGTGATCGAGCGTGCCGCCAAAGAAGCGATGCCGCTGCTGGTTGCCAGTTGCTCCGCGTCGAGCATGTGGGTGGCCAACGCCGCCACGGTCAGCCCGAGTGCCGACACCGCTGACGGTCGCGTGCACTTCACCGCCGCCAACCTGAACTGCAAATACCACCGCAGCATTGAGCACCCGACCACCAGTCGCGTGCTGGGCGCGATGTTCGCCAATCAGCAGCACTTCGCGCACCACGCCGCATTGCCGGCGGTGGCGCAGTTCGGTGACGAAGGCGCAGCCAACCACACGCGTTTCTGTCGTGAGTACGGCGAGGCCGGCGTTGAGTTCTTCGTGTTCGGGCGCAGTGCGTTCGACACCCGTTACCCGGCACCGCAGAAATACCCGGCGCGTCAGACCCTCGAAGCGTCGCAAGCGGTCGCTCGTTTGCACGGTCTGCGTGACGACGGCGTGGTCTACGCGCAACAGAATCCTGCGGTGATCGATCAGGGCGTGTTCCACAACGACGTGATCGCGGTGGGCAACGGCGAGGTGCTGTTCTATCACGAGGACGCGTTCCTCGACACCGATCAGATGCTGGCTGAACTGCAAGCCAAACTGGCGAAGGTTGGCGGCAACTTCCAGTCGGTCTGCGTGCCGCGTTCGGCGGTCACCGTGGACGACGCGGTGCGTTCCTACCTGTTCAACAGCCAGTTGCTGTCGCGTCCTGACGGTTCGATGCTGCTGATCGTGCCGGAAGAGTGCCGTGGCAACGAGCGCGTGTGGAATTACCTGCAAGGCCTGACCAGCTCCGGCGGCCTGATTCGCGAAGTCAAAGTCTTCGACCTCAAGCAAAGCATGCAGAACGGCGGTGGCCCGGCGTGCCTGCGTCTGCGTGTCGCGCTCAACGAAACCGAGCTGGCGGCCGTCAACCCAGGGGTTATCATGACCGCCCCGTTGTACGGTTCGTTGACCGAATGGGTTGAAAAGCACTATCGCGACCGCCTGACCGAAAGTGATCTGGCGGATCCGCAATTGCTGCTTGAATGCCGGACGGCACTGGATGAACTGACGCAAATCCTTAAACTGGGCGCGGTTTATCCATTCCAGATCAATTGATGGCCGGCGTGCCGCCTGAACGTGGCGCGCGGCTTGTCTCCCCCAACAGAGCGTAAAAAAGACATGAGCGATTCCCTGCGGCTGATCCTTGAAGACACCGACGGCAAGCAACTGGAAACTTCCTGCACCCGCGTCGCGGTCATGTGGCAAGGCAAAGAGCTGTGGATCCAGCAGGACGGCCGCGGCCAACTGTTGATCGGCGTGGACGTCGAAGAGGGCGACGAAGAGTACGCCAACCTGCTGTTGCGCCCATTGGCGACTAATCTGGTAAGTCTGCAACTGGAGATGGAACCGGCTGACCTCGGCGACGATGACGGTCACGTGCACGGCCCGGATTGCAATCACGACCACTAAGGAAACCGCTCTATGCTCGCCCTCGGCAAACTGCTTGAACTGACCCTCGCCGGCCGCGAACCGGCGGAGAAGACTCAACTGACTGTCGAAGGCGTGCGCATGCGCTGGTTGAGCGAGGGGGCGCTGGAAGTCCGGCCACCCGAAGCGCGCGACAATGGTCTGGACCTGCTGCTGTCGGCAGGCATCCACGGCAACGAAACGGCACCGATCGAATTGCTCGACCGGTTGCTGCATGACATCGCTCGCGGCGATCTGAAGCCGCGCGCACGCATTCTGTTCCTGTTCGGCAACCCGGAAGCGATTCGCAAGGGCGAACGTTTCGTCGAGCAGGACGTCAATCGGCTGTTCAACGGCCGTCACGAACAAAGCAGCGGTTCCGAAGCCCTGCGCGCCTGCGAGCTGGAACGCCTGGCGGCGAGTTTCTTCAGTCTTCCTGACCGTCAGCGCCTGCACTACGACCTGCACACCGCAATTCGCGGTTCGAAAATCGAGCAGTTCGCCTTGTATCCGTGGAAGGAAGGTCGCCAGCATTCCCGTCTTGAACTGGCCCGCCTGCGCGCGGCCGGCATGGAGGCGGTGCTGTTGCAGAACAAGCCGTCGATCGTGTTCAGCTCCTACACCTACGACAAGCTGGGGGCCGAGTCCTTCACGCTGGAGCTGGGCAAGGCGCGGCCGTTCGGGCAGAACGCCGGGGTCAATGTGTCACTGCTGGAAACCCGCCTGAAGCAGATCATCGAAGGCACTGAGCCGGAAATGGCCGAGCAGGGCCTGGACGGTCTGCAACTGTTCAGCGTGGCACGGGAAATCATCAAGCACAGCGATGCGTTCCGCCTGAACCTGCCGGCGGACATCGAAAACTTTTCGGAACTGGATGTGGGTTATGTGCTGGCCGAAGACCTGGCCAATACCCGCTGGATCATCGAAGAGCAGGGCGCGCGGATCATCTTCCCCAACCCCAAGGTCAAGAACGGCCTGCGGGCGGGCATTCTGATCGTGCCGACCACTGACGAAAATCTTGCCTGAAACTGAACCTCCCCCACGCCGCGCGCGGGGGAGATCGTTATTGCATCAGACCGCTACAGCACGCGGCTCGGTGCGGCGCAATGCACGCACTTTCTGCAACGTATCGGCGCAGGTCTTCGCCGCTTCCTGACCTTTGTGCACGAAATGCTCGAAGAAGAACTTCTGGTGTTCTTCGCCGGCATGGAAGTGGTGCGGGGTCAGCGACACCGAGAACACCGGCACTTCGGTTTCCAGCTGCACCTGCATCAGGCCGCTGACGACCGACTGGGCAACGAACTCGTGACGGTAGATTCCGCCGTCCACCACCAGGGCGGCGGCAACGATACCGGCATAACGACCGGTCTTGGCCAGCAGCTTGGCGTGCAGAGGCATTTCAAAGGCGCCGCCGACTTCGAAGAAATCGATGTCCGATTCCTGATACCCCTGAGCGATCATTTCGGCGAGGAAACCCTTACGGCTCTGGTCGACGATTTCCTTGTGCCAGCAGGCCTGGATGAACGCGACGCGCTCGCCGTGAGTGTGTTTGCTTTTGCTGTCGATAGCGGTGGGTTGCATGTTCTGACTCCTGTTTGTGTGAAAAACAGGGCGTTATGAATCGAAAGGGATTCAAGGGTACGCACGCTCGCGCGAACACGGCGGACGGCCCTTTGGCGTCAATCCCGTTCTCTCTTCATCCGGACTATGACCGTCGGCCCCGGAATCACACCGGGTCTGCTGACCTTGCCGCCGCTCACGGTTTTTGCCGTGCCTGACACCAAGCGCTCGCGGGCTATGCGCATTGCGCGCAATTACCGCCGGTGGGGAATTGCACCCCGCCCTGAGAACGTTTCGCCGCCCTTTATCGGGCGGCGCAGCGTTTTTAACACAGATTGCCGGGCTGTGCATTGCGCCTTTGTGATGATTGCCATCGGATTTTTCGAAGCACAGGAAACGACTTTTCCTTGCGCGAGGGTTGATTAATCCGCGCCGTGCCCGCAGTAATTCACCTTCGTAAAGGGATTTCCCCAGCTGACTTGAGGCCAGGTTCATGAGCGTTATCGATCTTCGCAGCGACACCGTCACTCAACCGACCCCCGCCATGCTTGACGCGATGACCCGCGCCGACACCGGCGATGACGTGTATGGCGAAGATCCGACGGTCAATCGTCTGGAAGCCGAACTGGCAAAACGGCTGGGTTTCGCCGCCGCGCTGTTCGTCCCGACCGGGACCATGAGCAACCTGCTGGGCCTGATGGCACACTGCGAGCGCGGTGACGAATACATCGTCGGTCAGCAGGCGCACACCTATAAGTACGAGGGCGGCGGCGCAGCGGTACTCGGTTCGATTCAACCACAGCCGCTGGAAGTGCAGGCCGACGGCTCGCTGGACCTGGATCAGGTGGCCGCGGCGATCAAGCCCGACGATTTCCACTTCGCCCGTACGCGCCTGCTGGCGCTGGAAAACACCATGCAGGGCAAAGTGTTGCCGCTGGACTATCTGGCCCGGGCCCGCCAGTTCACTCGGGACAACGGCCTGCAACTGCATCTGGACGGCGCGCGGCTGTACAACGCGGCGGTCAAGCTCGGGGTCGATGCTCGGGAAATCACCCAATATTTCGATTCGGTCTCGGTGTGCCTGTCCAAAGGCCTCGGCGCGCCTGTGGGGTCGGTGCTGTGCGGTTCGTCGGCGTTGATTGCAAAGGCCCGGCGCCTGCGCAAAATGGTCGGTGGCGGCATGCGTCAGGCTGGATTGCTGGCGGCGGCCGGGCTGTACGCGCTGGATCACAACGTCGAGCGTCTGGCGGATGACCATGCCAACGCCCAGTATCTGGCTGAAGGCCTGCGCGAGGCCGGTTTCAGCGTCGAGCCGGTGCAGACCAACATGGTTTACGTGCAGATGGGCGACCGTGCCGAGGCGATCAAGGCTTTCGCTGCCGAGCGCGGGATCAAATTGAGCGCTGCCGCCCGCCTGCGGATGGTCACGCACATGGACGTCAATCGCTCGCAAATCGAGCAAGTGATCGCGACATTCGTCGAGTTTTCGCGCAAGTGACAGCGTTAGCCACCCAATTGACCGTTTCTATCGTATAAACACGCTGTACCCCGCGCGCAGGGCCGATATAATGCGGCCCTTTGCCGTCGTTTCGTCTGTTGACGTTTCGTACAGGCCTTTGGCCGCAGCCTCCGTGGAAGAACCTAATGAAAAGCGCAGAAATCCGTGAAGCCTTCCTTCGCTTCTTCGAAGAGCAAGGCCACACCCGTGTAGCCTCCAGCTCTTTGATTCCGGGCAACGACCCAACCCTGCTGTTCACCAACGCGGGGATGAACCAGTTCAAGGACTGCTTCCTGGGCCAGGAAAAGCGCGCGTACACCCGCGCCGTCTCCAGCCAGAAATGCGTGCGCGCCGGCGGCAAGCACAACGACCTGGAAAACGTCGGTTACACCGCCCGTCACCACACCTTCTTCGAAATGCTGGGTAACTTCAGCTTCGGCGACTACTTCAAGCGTGATGCCATCACCTACGCCTGGAACTTCCTGACCTCCGAGAAGTGGCTGAACCTGCCGAAGGAAAAACTGTGGGTCACCGTCTACGCCAGCGATGACGAGGCCTACGACATCTGGACCAAGGAAGTCGGTGTGCCGGCCGAGCGCATGGTGCGCATCGGCGACAACAAGGGCGCGCCATACGCCTCCGACAACTTCTGGACCATGGGCGATACCGGCCCGTGCGGTCCTTGCACCGAGATTTTCTACGATCACGGCGCCGACATCTGGGGCGGCCCACCGGGCTCGCCAGAAGAAGACGGCGACCGTTACATCGAAATCTGGAACAACGTATTCATGCAGTTCAACCGCACCGCCGATGGCGTGTTGCACCCGCTGCCAGCCCCGTCGGTGGACACCGGCATGGGTCTTGAGCGGATCAGTGCCGTGCTGCAGCACGTTCACTCGAACTATGAAATCGACCTGTTCCAGAGCCTGCTGGCCGCATCGGCCAAGGCCATCGGCTGCACCAACGACGCTCAGGCGTCGCTGAAAGTCGTGGCTGACCACATTCGTTCCTGCGGCTTCCTGATTGCCGACGGCGTGTTGCCGTCCAACGAAGGTCGCGGTTACGTACTGCGCCGGATCATCCGTCGCGCTTGCCGTCACGGCAACAAGCTGGGCGCCAAGGGCAGCTTCTTCTATCAGATCGTTGCCGCACTCGTGGCCGAGATGGGCGAAGCGTTCCCGGAGCTGAAATCCCAGCAGGCGCACATCGAGCGCGTACTGAAAGCCGAAGAAGAGCAGTTCGCCAAGACCCTGGAGCAGGGCCTGAAAATCCTCGAGCAGGATCTGGCCGAGCTCAAAGGCGACGTGGTTCCAGGCGACGTGGTGTTCAAACTCTACGATACCTACGGTTTCCCGATGGACCTGACCGCGGACATCGCCCGCGAGCGCAGCCTGACCATCGACGAAGCCGGTTTCGAGCGTGAAATGGAAGCCCAGCGCGTCCGTGCACGTTCCGCCAGCTCGTTCGGTCTGGACTACAACAGCCTGGTCAAGGTTGACGTCGATACCGAGTTCACCGGTTATCACGCCACCAGCGGTTCGGCGAAAGTCGTTGCTCTCTATAAAGATGGCCAGTCCGTGGACGTCTTGAGTGAAGGGCAGGAAGGCGTTGTGGTGCTGAACCAGACCCCGTTCTACGCCGAATCCGGTGGCCAGGTCGGCGATTGCGGTTACCTGCAGGCCGGCAACAGCCGTTTCGACGTGCGCGACACCACCAAGACCGGCGGCGCGTTCCTGCACCACGGCGTACTGGCGTCGGGCAGCCTGATCGTTGGCGCACCGGTGGAAACCCACGTCGAAGCTGACGTGCGTCACGCCACTTCGCTGAACCACTCGGCCACTCACCTGCTGCACGCTGCGTTGCGCAAAGTGCTGGGCGACCACGTTCAACAGAAAGGTTCGTTGGTCGACAGTCAGCGCCTGCGTTTCGACTTCAGCCACTTTGAAGCGATCAAGCCTGAACAGATCAAGGCGCTGGAAGACATCGTCAACGCCGAGATTCGCAAGAACTCCGCTGTTGAAACCGAAGAAACCGACATCGAAACCGCCAAGCAGAAGGGCGCGATGGCGCTGTTTGGCGAGAAGTACGGCGACAACGTGCGCGTGCTGAGCATGGGCGGTGATTTCTCCGTCGAGCTGTGCGGCGGTATCCACGCCAACCGTACCGGCGACATCGGCCTGCTGAAAATCATCAGCGAAGGCGGTGTGGCATCGGGTGTGCGTCGTATTGAAGCGGTCACCGGCGCTGCGGCGCTGGCTTACTTGAACGCTGCTGAAGAACAACTCAAGGAAGCGGCCAGCCTGGTCAAGGGCAGCCGCGACAACCTGATCGACAAGCTGTCGGCTGTGCTGGAGCGCAACCGTGCGCTTGAGAAGCAGCTCGAGCAGTTGCAGGCCAAGGCCGCTGCTGCCGCTGGCGACGATTTGTCGGCTTCGGCCGTGGACGTCAAGGGCGTGAAAGTGCTGGCCGTGCGTCTGGATGGTCAGGATGGCAAGGCGCTGCTGGCGCTGGTCGATCAGCTGAAAAACAAACTCGGCCGCGCAGTGATCCTGCTCGGCAGTGTCCATGAGGAAAAGGTCGTATTGGTTGCAGGTGTAACCAAGGACCTGACTGGCCAACTCAAAGCCGGTGATTTGATGAAACAGGCTGCTGCGGCAGTGGGCGGGAAGGGCGGTGGTCGTCCGGACATGGCGCAGGGCGGCGGTGTCGACGCCGGCGCACTGGATGGCGCACTGGCGCTGACCGTTCCATTCGTCGAGCAGGGTTTATAAGACGGCCCGTCGGGCCCGCAGTCTAGTGGCGGGCCCGACGGCTGTTTGAGTGATTATTGGGCGCCCTTCATGGGCAGAGGCGGCTTTGAAATGGCTTTGATCGTACAGAAATTTGGAGGCACCTCGGTCGGCACTGTCGAGAGAATCGAGCAGGTCGCCGACAAGGTTAAGAAATTCCGCGATGCCGGCGATGACCTGGTGGTTGTGCTGTCTGCAATGAGCGGCGAAACCAACCGTCTGATCGATCTGGCCAAGCAAATCAGTGGCGAAGATCAACCGGTTCCGCGTGAACTGGACGTGATCGTTTCCACCGGTGAGCAGGTGACGATCGCCCTGTTGGCCATGGCGCTGATCAAGCGCGGTGTACCGGCGGTGTCGTACACCGGCAACCAGGTGCGGATCCTGACGGACAGCGCGCACAATAAAGCGCGTATCTTGCAGATTGATGACCAGAAGATTCGCGGTGACCTGAAAGCCGGTCGCGTGGTTGTGGTCGCCGGTTTCCAGGGCGTCGACGAGCACGGCAACATCACGACCCTGGGTCGTGGCGGTTCCGACACCACCGGTGTGGCGCTGGCCGCTGCGCTGAAGGCTGACGAATGCCAGATCTACACCGACGTCGATGGTGTCTACACCACTGACCCGCGTGTGGTATCGGTTGCTCAGCGTCTGGACAAGATCACCTTCGAAGAGATGCTGGAAATGGCCAGCCTCGGTTCCAAGGTGCTGCAGATCCGCGCGGTGGAGTTCGCCGGCAAGTACAACGTTCCGCTGCGCGTACTGCACAGCTTCAAGGAGGGTCCGGGCACCCTCATTACTATTGATGAAGAGGAAACCATGGAACAGCCGATCATTTCCGGCATCGCTTTCAACCGCGATGAAGCCAAGCTGACCATCCGTGGCGTGCCAGACACCCCGGGCGTGGCGTTCAAGATTCTCGGCCCGATCAGTGCCGCGAACATCGAAGTCGACATGATCGTGCAGAACGTCGCGCACGATAACACCACTGACTTCACCTTCACCGTGCACCGCAACGACTACCAGTCTGCGCAGACCGTGCTGGAAAACACCGCTCGCGAGATCGGTGCCCGTGAAGTGGTTGGCGACACCAAGATTGCCAAGGTCTCGATCGTCGGCGTCGGCATGCGTTCCCACGCAGGCGTGGCCAGCCGCATGTTTGAATCCCTGGCAAAAGAAAGCATCAACATCCAGATGATCTCGACCTCGGAAATCAAGGTTTCCGTAGTGATCGAAGAGAAGTACCTGGAACTGGCCGTGCGCGCCCTGCACACGGCTTTCGAACTCGACGCTCCGGCCCGTCAGGGCGAGTGATGCGTTGTCTGAAGGGCGCGGTCTGACCGCGCCCTTTATTTTTTGAATGGCGTGGGCCCTGAACTGTTCTTTTGCTCGCGCTGGTCAATACTCAGGCATGTAGGGCTACGATCGCTCCGGTTGTAGGTCGGGTGCCTTTTTTTTGCAGACTGTTGTCCCTGAAATGATTCGCGTGAGGAGAAAGGTATGCTGATTCTGACTCGTCGGTGCGCAGAAAGCCTGATTATCGGTGATGGCGAAATCACCGTGACCGTGCTCGGCGTTAAAGGAAATCAAGTGCGTATCGGCGTCAACGCCCCGAAAGAGGTGGCCGTGCACCGTGAAGAAATCTATCTGCGTATAAAGAAAGAGAAGGACGAAGAACCAAGCCATTAATTTTTATCGATTTTTATGTTTGCAAACGGGGAAGAAGGTGGTTAATATACGCCCCGTGTTTCGGAGAGCTGGCCGAGTGGCCGAAGGCGCTCCCCTGCTAAGGGAGTACACCTCAAAAGGGTGTCGGGGGTTCGAATCCCCCGTTCTCCGCCATTATTTGCTTAGTACGTTGTAATCTGGCTTTTTCTGTAAGTTATTGAAATTTATAGAAAAAGTGGTTGGAATAGAGATTAGACGGGCTATAATGCGGCGCAACAAATGCACTCGTAGCTCAGCTGGATAGAGTACTCGGCTACGAACCGAGCGGTCACAGGTTCGAATCCTGTCGAGTGCACCATTTAAGAGTCAATTGCAGCAATGCGGATGACTTGGTTACAGCCAGTTGTGGTCTGGTCTAAAAACACAAATTGCACTCGTAGCTCAGCTGGATAGAGTACTCGGCTACGAACCGAGCGGTCACAGGTTCGAATCCTGTCGAGTGCACCATATACCGAAAAGCCCGTGTTTAACGCGGGCTTTTTGCTGTCCGGGATTTGGCTTTTCCCGTCACGCATCCTTTCTCATCAAAATCGATTTGAGCACTGCGGCCTCGCTTGAGGTCGTAACGATAACTCGTTGCCGAATTTCGGATGCTCACCTTGTCGGGTTTGCCCAAGGCGCTTTCAACATCCTGTTGGCTCATGCCGGCGATGATTCGTTGATTGATGATCGCCTCGCGTTTCTGTCGCGCGTCGATCAGATCTCCACATTTGTCCTGGGTGCGCCCGACGACGGCCATTTCTCGCTTTCTGATATTCATACCGGATATTTCTTCGTGCCGGGCTTCGGGTATCAGGGTGACTGTGGAGCCAGGCGAGTAGGGGCGAACTTCCTGCAATGAAAGGTGCTCATCGTTCGCGCAGCTCAGCGTGGTGAACGTGACGTGACCATCTGAAGCTTCGCAACGATGAAGTGTCGTTGCGCTCCCGATGGCGGGCAGGCAGAGCAGGGTGGTCAGCATGAATCGGGATGTTTTCGATGGCATTCGGCGTCCTCCATGACGATTGTTCTCAAGCGTAGCCGGCAGTTTTTTCACCGCCGGTGTGTTTTCTTTTCAGGATGCGTCGTCGCAGTGTGAAGGATCAGGACAGTGCTCAGCTTTGTCTCGCAAGCGCTTGTTTCAGCCACTATTTTTTAACGTTTAAAACCGTCAGGCGGTGTATCATTGCGCCCGTCAGCCCCGCCGGGGCTTATGGAAAACCTCCATGGACTTACCCAGTAGTTATTCAGTAACCCGTTTCACCAATCATGAATTGACTGATTGATCCTTCCGGCGTGCCCCGCTGCTGGGAGTGGAGTTCGCCTATGTCCGAAATCGAAGTAAAGAAAACACAGGAAAGCCTGCAGGATCGCCTGGCTCAGGTCGTCGAGCTGCTGCAGCGCCAGCGGGTCGTCGAAGACCTGACTCATCGCCAGGAAGGCCCGCATCATGACCGGGTCGAGAGCCTGGTCCACCGGCAAAACCTCGTCGAATTGCAACGCAAGCTCGATGATCTGCACTCCGCCGACGTCGCCTACATTCTTGAAGCCCTGCCGCTGGACGATCGTCTGACGCTCTGGCAACTGGTCAAGGCAGATCGCGACGGCGACATTCTTCTCGAAGTATCCGATTCCGTCCGTGAAACCCTGATCGCCGACATGGACGATCATGAGCTCTTGGCTGCGGCCAAGGACATGGATGCCGACGAACTTGCTGACCTGGCCTCCGAGCTGCCGCGAGACGTCGTCCATGAGCTGATGGAGACTCTGGACCAGCAGCAACGCGAGCGTGTGCGTTCGGCCCTCTCCTACGACGAGGAGCAGGTCGGCGCGCTGATGGACTTCGAGATGGTGACCATCCGTGAGGATGTCAGTCTCGAAGTGGTTCTGCGTTACCTGCGTCGCCTCAAAGAATTGCCGGGCCATACCGACAAACTGTTCGTGGTCGACTACGACGGCGTGCTCAAGGGCGTGCTGCCGATCAAGCGTTTGCTGGTGAATGACCCGGAGAAACAGGTTTCCGAGGTCATGGCCAGTGACCCGGTGAGTTTTCACCCGGACGAGGACGCCTATGACGCCGCTCAGGCGTTCGAACGTTACGACTTGATCTCGGCCCCCGTGGTCGACAAGAACGGCAAGCTGATCGGCCGTCTGACCATCGACGAGATGGTCGACCTGATTCGTGAGGAGAGCGAAAGCGAAGTCCTCAACATGGCGGGTCTGCGTGAAGAGGAAGATATTTTCGCCTCCGTCTGGAAGTCCCTGCGCAACCGTTGGGCGTGGCTGGCGATCAACCTGATCACCGCATTCGTCGCATCGCGGGTGATCGGCCTGTTCGAAGGTTCGATCGAGAAGCTGGTGGCCCTGGCGGCGCTGATGCCGATCGTGGCGGGCATTGGCGGCAACTCCGGCAACCAGACGATTACCATGATCGTTCGCGCCATGGCGCTCGATCAGGTCAGCACCGGCAACACCTCGCGCCTGATGCGCAAAGAGTTGGCCGTGGCGTTGATTAACGGCCTGGTCTGGGGCGGTGTGATCGGTGTGGTCGCTTACTTGCTCTACGGCAGCTGGTCGTTGGGCGTGGTGATGACGGCTGCCATGACGTTGAACCTGTTGCTGGCAGCATTGATGGGGGTGTTGATCCCGATGACTCTGGCGAAGATGGGGCGCGATCCGGCGATGGGCGCCAGTGTGATGATCACGGCCATGACCGACAGTGGTGGCTTCTTCATCTTCCTGGGGCTGGCGACGATTTTCCTGCTCTGACCGACTGCATAAAAAAAACAGCCCGCCAATTGGCGGGCTTTTTTTCGCCTGTAAGTAGCCCGAATCGCAGGCAAAAAAAAGCCAGCATTCATGCTGGCTTGAGATGTTCGGTTTGACTCAGGATGCGTCTGCGGCCATTTCGGCGTCGTGGGCGATCAGAGAAACCAGCGCGTTCTGCTGGCGATGGGAGAGTTGGCGGAAGCGTTGCAGCAACTCGCGTTCGTGCAGTGACAGCTCCGGGCTGTCCAGGCGCATGCTCAGCTCTTCGCCCAGTGCACCTTCCTGAATAAGACTCTGCTCAAGGCGCGCAATGATCTCGGAGTTCATGCTGCGATGATGATTGCGAGCCACCTCGGCAATGCGTTCACGCATTCCGTCTGGCAGACGTACGACGAACTTGTCAGCCGTACGGCTGGAATAAATTGCCTGTTTCAATGGGCGCATATATTTAACCGGTTAGTTCAGGGGAGCGGTTCTCGGGATTGGCCGCAGGATGAGTGGTAGGACAAGCATCCGCGCCAAATGGTTCAACCTGAATTGTTAAGAGGCGCGCATCATGCCTCAAAATTGCCAGATCATTGGCGTCAATTCTGTGACAAATATTGATCCGGGTAAAGGCGTAATGCCAGCACCAATTATCAGAAATGCGGACTGGTTTGAAAAGAAAGCATCGGCCCGTATCGCTGACCGCGTCCTGAAACATGTCGACTGATGCCCGAAGGCGTCAGAACGTGCATGCTATGCGGGTTGAATCGTTGTTCCTTACCTTGTACAGGATAGTGGCAAATGGCCGATTTACTAGGGGCAAATGCCCGCCGGAGGGCGTTTTCAGGATGGATGGCAGGCTGATTTACCTCATGGGACCTTCCGGCTCCGGCAAGGACAGTCTGATCGAGGCTGCGCGTGAACCTTTACGGGCGTTGGACTGCGAAATCATCAGGCGCGTGATCACCCGTTCGGCCGAATCCATGGGCGAGGATGCGATCGGCGTGACGCCCCAGGAGTTCGAGCAACGTCAGCGCGCCGGCGAGTTTTCGCTGGCGTGGGAGGCCAACGGTCTCGCCTACGGAATTCCGGTGGAAATGGATCAATGGTTGAAAGCCGGTAAACACGTCCTGGTGAACGGCTCTCGGGCGAACCTTCGGCAAGCGCTGGAACACTACCCGACGCTAGTGCCGGTGTTGCTCACGGTTCGGGATGATGTCCTGCGTGAGCGCCTGCTCCGGCGTGGCCGGGAGACGCTTGAGCAAATCGATGCAAGGCTGGCCCGTAACACGCTGTTCAAGGACAGGCGTTCAACCGACAGCCCTGTGCACCTGATCGACAACTCGGACGACCTGGCCGATGCCGTCAATCATTTGCTGGAGCTGGTCAGGTTCAGCGCAATACCGGATCAAACTTGATCTTGCGCCCGGCCACCAGCGCCAATACGAACAGCGCCGAAAAGACGCCGCAACCGATCAGGGGCAGGGATATTTCGGTTTGCTCGAACAGCGAAAAATGCCCGAGGCCACTCAATAAGGCGAGGATCAGAAATCCTGCAGCTGACTTGGACATGCTGTACTCCTGAGGATATTTCAAAAAACCAGACGATCAGTCGAATGCGCCGGCAACGCCTGTTCAGATTCGCTGACCGCTTGCGGGGCGAAGCTCTGATCGCTCAACACCGCCCATTGCGGCGCCTTCTGCACTTGCAGGTAATGCGGCATGCGCCCGGCCACTTTCTCGTCGTCCTCGGGGACGAAG
Source organism: Pseudomonas sp. CH235 (assembly GCF_004368175.1). Lineage (NCBI taxonomy): Bacteria > Pseudomonadati > Pseudomonadota > Gammaproteobacteria > Pseudomonadales > Pseudomonadaceae > Pseudomonas > Pseudomonas sp. CH235. The sequence goes on along the minus strand of NZ_RRZJ01000042.1, from coordinate 2,229 downwards.
TGAAAGCCCACCAGGACGGCCAGTGCGATTGCGTTTGCGAACACGAGGGCGCTGTTCATGAGACGAGTCTCCGATTGTTCTTGTATAAGAATCGGTAAAGCAGCCGTCGTGCCAATAGTCTAACCGCTGTTAAATCCTTTAAAAACAAGCATTTAACAGGGTTTTTCGAAGTGGGCGCATTGCATTCTGCAATGATGGCTTTTTGCGGTGATGCAAATTGCACGGTAAAACGTCCGGCACCCTTGCAAGGCGCCTGCCTACACTTAAAAAGCCCTGCGGACGACATGACAAAACAGGGCCCGGCCGTTAACATGCACGCCGTCTGTCGCACCGACAGATTTGTGTCCCAGTAGCTCAATTGGATAGAGCATCCCCCTCCTAAGGGGAAGGTTGGCAGTTCGAACCTGCCCTGGGACACCATATTTCTCAAGGCTTACAGCAAATTTCGGTTTTTGCGTCTCGCTTCATGGGTGCATAGCGGGTGCAAAAATAAGGTATGGGTATGCCTGAACCTTTTTCGTGGCTCCTCGGGATACTCAAATTTCTGGCGAAGCCGGTATTTGATTTCTTTGCTGCTCGCCGTAAAACTGCACGCGATCGGAAGGTCACTCTAGATCGTTTCTACGTCGAGCTAGAGGACGCAAAGAATCATGCTTTAGAATCGATGAAGCTGTTGGCGAATGAGCACAATCGGCGTAACGATCCGGCAGAGCGGGCAGGTCGGCGATGGGATAGATACGGGCCGATCAGCTCAGCCTCTCGACTTGAATTTTTTGCGATAAAGGGCATCTACGAACGGCACTATGAGGACTTTTCGCTAGATCAACGACGCGCGATCCCCAAAGTCTTTTTATTCGCTGATCGATACAATTCTCTGCTCGCCGACCTCGACGCCTTGCATGGCGAAATGTTTTCTAAGTACGAGTGGGATTTTGCTGCAAAGCCTGTCGTGACCCTTGCTACATTTGTGTTTCTCACTGCGATGCTTGTTGAGCAGAAAGAGCGCTTTAAAGTCGCGGAAACCGAGACTTCAACCTCGATTGTTCAAAAGGTTCTAGATGGCTGGAACATTCGGATGTATGGCATTGAGCTTGAAGACGCGGAGTAGCCTTCTCAAACGTTATCTCTTATTCTGAGAACAGTTGTTGTCGAGCAGCTAGCGTGCCTAGCAGTGGCTCGGATGCCTAGCCCGGCCCCCAGCAACTCCCTCACCCTCCTATGTAAATCCTCGTCAACTGGGCGGCCTTGGTACTTGCCAGCAGCTTTAGCCTTCTCGATGCCCTGGGCCTGGCGCTCGCGACGCTGCTCGTAGTCCTTGCGCGCGATCGCGGCCATCATTTCCACCAGCATTGAGTTGATTGCCCCCAGCATCCGGCCGGTGAACTCATCGCCCTTGGTGTCCTGCATTCCCTGGTGACTCGTCGGCAGATCCAGCGCGACGATGCGCAAGCCTTTGGAGTCGATCGCGGTTTTGAGCTTTTGCCAGTCCTCCACCGGCAGCCGGGAGAGCCGGTCTATCGACTCCACCAGCAGGACGTCACCCTTGCGCGCATCTTTGAGCAGGCGCAACAGCTCAGGCCGATCTGCGGATGCGCCGCTGGCGTTCTCCAGGTAGACGCTGGCGATCACCTTGTTGTGGTCGGTGGCGAATTGCTCGAGCGATACCCGGGCGCGGCCGGCGTCCTGCTCTTCAGTCGATGCTCGGAGGTATGCGCGTATGAACATGATGTGCTGTCCGTATCAGTTAAGGTGTTCTACTAATAATGTTGCACTATGAGTGTCACTTATCAAGCGGAGTACGCGAATAAATACGAATTTGCGCGTATCAGCTCAGGCATACCTTACGACGACGGGTGAAAAGATTGCTTAACGCCATCATTGTGGCGCACCATCAGGCAAAACAATGCGGGTTCACCCGCCGATTTTGGAAGAGGAATGCAGGGAATGCTGGAGCTAAATCAACGCTGGGTGCATTTTTATGGTGTGACTTTGCAGTCTGCTCCTGATGATGCTCCATTATTCGAGCTAGAAAACTGCCTTCAGGTTCTGAAGCAAAATTTTAAAGACGGGCATCTTCACAAGCTGATTCACAAGGGAACAGCGTGTGTAAGAATTTCGCATTTGCATATAAACAAGAAATATCGTCGCGCTAGTTTTTTGTTTCAATATGCTGATTCAAAAATTTCTGACCCTGCTTTTAGTGATTTGTTGTCAGGTGAACTGCGTTCT
>NZ_RRZJ01000041.1:0-40680 GCF_004368175.1 Pseudomonas sp. CH235 | reverse complement strand
TTTTGCCCGCTTCGATAGTGATCACTGCACCGTTCGACAAGGTCACGGTCACTGGCGAGCCAGCGGCGTTGGTCAGGGTCGCGGTGTAGGTGATCGATCCGCCTTCGGCCACGGTGCCGGTCGCGCTGAGCGACAGATTGGTGGTATCGACGGTGTCGGTGACGGTGGTCGAAACCGGGGTTTTATCAGCCACCAGATTTTCGTAGTTGCCACCGCTCACGCCGGTGATTGCGTTGGTCAGCGGTGCATGACCGGTCAGCGCGTCGTTCGGCGCGGTAGTGGTCACGGTGCCGGTGGTCTTGCCGACTTCGATGGTAATGCTCTGGCCGTTCGACAGGTTCACGGTCACAGGCGAGCCAGTCACTGGCGCACCTACGGTCGCGGTGTAGGTGACGGTGCCACCCTCGGCCGCTGTTGCGGTCGCGGTCAGCTTCACGGTGGTGGTATCGATGGTGTCAGTAACGCTGGTCACTGCTGGCGTGGTGCTGGTCACCAGGTTTTCGAAGTTGCCGCCCGTGGCGTTGGTGATCGTGGCTTGCACGTTGCCGGCGTCTTTGTAGACGTCATCGGCTGGCGCGGCGACGGTCACGGTGCCCGTGGTTTTACCGGCCTCGATGGTGATCACGGCGCCATTGCTCAAGGTCACGGTCACCGGGGTGCCCGCAGCGTTGGTCAGTGTCGCGGTGTAGGTGATCGAACCACCTTCGGCCACGGTGCCGGTCGCGCTGAGCGACAGGTTGGTGGTGTCGACGGTGTCGGTCACGGTAGTGCTGACCGGCGTCTTGTCGGCCACCAGATTTTCGTAGTTGCCGCCCGTCACGTTGGTGATCGCGTTGGTCAGCGGCGCGTGGCCGTTGAGCGCATCGTTAGGTGCCGTGGTCGTCACGGTGCCGGTGGTTTTACCCACTTCGATGGTGATGCTCTGGCCATTCGACAGGTTCACGGTCACTGGCGAGCCAGTCACCGGCGCGCCAACGGTAGCGGTGTAGGTGACGGTGCCGCCTTCAGCCGCCGACGTGGTCGCGGTGAGTTTCACCGTGGTGGTGTCGATGGTATCGGTGACCTGGGTCACGGCCGGAACGGTGCTTGGCACCAGGTTCTCGAAGTTGCCACCGGTGGCGGTCGAAATGGTCGCTTCGACTTTGCCGGCGTCTTTGTAGACGTCGTCTTTCGGTGCGTCGACGGTCACGGTGCCGGTGGTTTTGCCAGCTTCGATGGTGATTACGGCGCCGTTGCTCAAGGTCACGGTCACCGGAGTGCTCGCAGCGTTGGTCAGTGTGGCGGTGTAAGTGATCGAACCGCCCTCGGCAACCGAATTGGTGGCGCTGAGGGTCAGGTTGGTGGTGTCGACCGTGTCAGTGACGGTGGTCGAAACCGGTGTTTTGTCGGCTACGAGGTTCTCGTAGTTGCCGCCCGTCACGCCGGTGATCGCGTTGGTCAACGGCGCGTGGCCGGTCAGCGCATCGTTCGGTGCGGTGGTGGTGACGGTGCCGGTGGTCTTGCCGACTTCGATGGTGATCGACTGACCGTTGGACAGTGTCACGGTGACTGGCGAACCGGTCACAGGCGCGCCAACAGTCGCGGTGTAGGTGACGGTGCCGCCTTCAGCCGCCGACTCGGTCGCGGTCAGTTTGACCGTGGTGGTGTCGATGGTGTCGGTGACTTCGGTAACCGCCGGAACAGTGCTCGGCACCAGATTCTCGAAGTTTCCGCCGGACGCATCCTTGATAGTGACTTCGACCTTGCCGGCATCTTTGTAGACGTCGTCTTTCGGTGCATCGACGGTCACGGTGCCGGTGGTTTTGCCAGCTTCGATGGTGATCACGGCGCCGTTGCTCAAGGTCACGGTCACCGGAGTGCCCGCAGCGTTGGTCAGTGTGGCGGTGTAAGTGATCGAACCGCCCTCGGCAACCGAATTGGTGGCGCTGAGGGTCAGATTGGTGGTGTCGACGGTGTCAGTGACGGTGGTCGACACCGGCGTTTTGTCGGCTACGAGGTTTTCGTAGTTGCCGCCAGTCACGCCGGTGATCGCGTTGGTCAGCGGCGTGTGGCCGTTGAGTGCATCGTTCGGCGCGGTGGTGGTGACAGTGCCAGTGGTTTTGCCCACCTCGATGGTGATCGACTGACCATTGGCCAGGGTCACGGTCACAGGCGAGCCGGTCACTGGCGCGCCAACAGTCGCGGTGTAAGTGACGGTGCCACCTTCAGCGGCCGTTTCGGAAGCGGTCAGCTTCACGGTCGTCGTATCGACGGTGTCGGTGACTTCCGTTACGGCTGGAACGGTGCTCGGAACCAGGTTCTCGAAGTTGCCACCGGTTGCGTCCTTGATCGTGACTTCGACTTTGCCGGCGTCTTTGTAGACGTCATCGGTTGGCGCGGCGACGGTCACGGTGCCGGTGGTTTTGCCGGCCTCGATGGTGATGACAGCGCCGTTCGACAGGGTCACGGTCAGCGGTGTGCCGGCCGGGTTGGTCAGGGTCGCGGTGTAAACGATCGAGCCACCTTCGGCCACGCTGTCGGTCGCGGTCAGCGACAGATTGGTGGTGTCGACGGTGTCGGTCACGGTGGTGCTGACCGGCGTCTTGTCGGCGACGAGGTTTTCGTAGTTGCCACCGCTCACGCCAGTGATCGCGTTGGTCAGCGGCGTGTGGCCGTTAAGCGCATCGTTTGGCGCAGTGGTGGTCACGGTGCCGGTGGTCTTGCCCATTTCGATGGTGATCGACTGACCGTTGGCCAGCGTCACGGTGACTGGCGAACCGGTCACAGGTGCGCCGACGGTAGCGGTGTAAGTGACGGTGCCACCTTCAGCTGCCGATTCAGTCGCGGTCAGTTTGACGGTGGTGGTGTCGATGGTGTCGGTGACTTCGGTCACGGCCGGAACGGTGCTCGGCACCAGGTTCTCGAAGTTGCCACCGGTGGCGGTCGAAATGGTTGCCTCGACTTTGCCAGCATCTTTGTAGACGTCGTCTTTCGGTGCATCGACGGTCACGGTGCCGGAGGTTTTGCCGGCCTCGATGGTGATGACAGCGCCGTTCGACAAGGTCACGGTCACCGGAGTGCCGGCCGGATTGGTCAGGGTCGCGGTGTAAACAATTGAACCGCCCTCGGCCACCGAGCCAGTTGCGCTCAGGGTCAGGTTGGTGGTGTCGACGGTATCAGTGACGGTGGTCGAAACCGGCGTTTTGTCGGCCACGAGATTTTCGTAGTTGCGGCCAGTCACGCCAGTGATCGCGTTGGTCAGTGGCGCATGGCCGTTGAGCGCATCGTTCGGTGCGGTGGTGGTGACGGTGCCCGTGGTCTTGCCGACTTCGATGGTGATCGACTGACCATTGGCCAGGGTCACGGTCACAGGCGAACCGGTCACAGGCGCGCCGACGATAGCGGTGTAAGTAACGTTTCCGCCTTCAGCCGCCGACTCGGTCGCGGTCAGTTTCACCGTGGTGGTGTCGATGGTGTCGGTGACGTTGGTCACGGCCGGAACGGTGCTCGGCACCAGGTTCTCGAAACCACCGCCAGTAGCGGTCGAAATGGTTGCCTCGACTTTGCCGGCGTCTTTGTAGACGTCGTCTTTCGGCGCATCGACGGTCACGGTACCGGTGGTTTTACCGGCCTCGATGGTGATGACAGCGCCGTTCGACAGGGTCACGGTCACCGGCGTACCTGCCGGGTTGGTCAGGGTCGCGGTGTAAGTGATCGAACCACCCTCGGCAACCGAATCGGTGGCCGTCAGGTTCAGGTTGGTCGTGTCGACAGTGTCCGATACCGAGGTGTCGGCGGACTTGCCGTCGACCGCCAGGTTTTCGTAATTGCCACCGGTGGCCTTGTCGATGGTCACGCTCAGCGAGCTGCCGCCCGCCAACGGGCTGTTCGGCGCGACGAAGTTCACGGTGCCGGTGGTCTCGCCGACGGCGATGGTGATGGTCTGTCCGTTGGACAGGGTCACGACGAGCGGCGAACCGGTCACTGGCGCCGTCACGGTCGCGGTGTAGACCACGGTTTCGCCTTCGGCGACGTTGGCGGTAGCGGTCAGCGACACGGTGGACGTGTCGATGGTGTCATTGACGGTGGTGACCGCCGGGGCGGTGCTGGTGACCAGGTTTTCGAAGTTGCCACCGGTGGTGGTCGAAATGGTCGTCTCGACTTTGCCGGCGTCCTTGTAGACGTCGTCCTTCGGTGCATCGACGGTCACGGTGCCGGAGGTTTTTCCGGCCTCGATGGTGATCACGGCGCCGTTGCTCAAGGTCACGGTCACCGGGGTGCCGGCGGCGTTGGTCAGGGTGGCGGTGTAGGTGATCTGGCCACCTTCGTTGACTTCCGGCGTGGCGCTCAGGGTCAGGGTGGTGGTGTCGATGGTGTCGGTGATGGTGGTGCTGACTGGCGTTTTATCGGCCACGAGGTTTTCGTAGTTGCCGCCGCTCACACCGGTGATCGAGTTGGTCAGCGGCGTATGGCCGTTGAGCGCATCGTTTGGCGCGGTGGTGGTAACGGTGCCGGTGGTCTTGCCAACTTCGATGGTGATCGACTGACCGTTGGCCAGGGTCACGGTCACAGGCGAGCCGGTCACTGGCGCGCCAACGGTGGCGGTGTAGGTAACAGTGCCGCCTTCAGCAGCCGACTCGGTCGCGGTCAGTTTGACGGTCGAGGTGTCGATGGTGTCGGTGACATCGGTGACGGCTGGATCGGTGCTTGGCACCAGGTTCTCGAAGTTGCCGCCAGTTGCATCCTTGATGGTCACCTCGACCTTGCCGGCATCCTTGTAGACGTCATCGGCAGGCGCAGGAACGGTCACGGTGCCGGTGGTTTTACCGGCCTCGATGGTGATGACGGCGCCGTTGCTCAACGTCACGGTCACCGGGGTGCCGGCCGGGTTGGTCAGGGTCGCGGTGTAAACGATCGAACCGCCCTCGGCCACCGAGTCAGTGGCGCTGAGGGTCAGGTTGGTGGTGTCGACGGTATCGGTGACGGTGGTCGAAACCGGGGTCTTGTCGGCTACGAGATTCTCGTAATTGCCGCCGGAAACGCCAGTGATCGCGTTGGTCAGCGGGGTGTGACCGTTCAACGCGTCGTTCGGTGCGGTGGTGCTGATGGTGCCGGTGGTCTTGCCGACTTCGATAGTGATCGACTGACCATTGGCCAGGGTTACGGTCACAGGCGAACCCGTCACCGGAGCGCCGACGGTCGCGGTGTAAGTAACGGTACCGCCTTCAGCCGCCGACTCGGTCGCGGTGAGTTTCACCGTGGTGGTGTCGATGGTATCGGTGACTTCGGTAACAGCCGGAACAGTGCTCGGCACCAGGTTCTCGAAGTTGCCGCCGGTTGCATCCTTGATGGTCACTTCGACTTTGCCGGCGTCCTTGTAGACGTCATCTTTCGGCGCATCGACGGTCACGGTGCCGGTGGTTTTACCGGCCTCGATGGTGATGACTGAGCCGTTGCTCAACGTCACGGTCACCGGAGTGCCGGCCGGATTGGTCAGGGTCGCGGTGTAGGTGATCGAGCCGCCCTCGGCCACGGAATCGGTGGCGCTCAGGGTCAGGTTGGTGGTGTCGACGGTGTCAGTGACGGTCGTCGAAACCGGAGTCTTGTCGGCGACCAGATTCTCGTAGTTGCCGCCGCTCACGCCGGTGATCGCGTTGGTCAGCGGAGTGTGACCGTTCAACGCGTCATTCGGCGCAGTGGTGGTCACGGTACCGGTGGTTTTGCCCACTTCGATGGTGATCGACTGACCATTGGCCAGCGTCACAGTGACCGGCGAACCGGTCACTGGTGCGCCGACAGTAGCGGTATAAGTGACAGTGCCACCTTCAGCCGCTGATTCGGTCGCTGTGAGTTTTACCGTGGTGGTGTCGATAGTGTCGGTGACTTCGGTAACGGCCGGAACGGTGCTTGGCACCAGGTTCTCGAAGTTGCCGCCGGTTGCGTCCTTGATGGTCACTTCGACTTTGCCGGCGTCTTTATAGACGTCATCGGCTGGCGCCGGAACGGTCACGGTGCCGGTGGTTTTGCCAGCCTCGATGGTGATGACGGAGCCGTTGCTCAACGTCACGGTCACCGGGGTCCCGGCAGGATTGGTCAGGGTCGCGGTGTAGACGATCGAACCGCCTTCGGCCACGGAACCGGTGGCGCTCAGCGACAGGTTGGTGGTGTCGATGGAATCGGTGACGGTGGTGGTCGCTGGCGTCGTGTTTGGCACCAGATTCTCGAAATTGCCGCCGGTGGCACCGGTAATCGTGGTGCTGACGGTGCCGCCGTTGTTGTAAACGTCATTCGGCGCGGTCGGCACGTTGACGCTGCCGGTGGTCTGGCCGGCGCCGATGGTGATGGTCGAGCCGTTCGACAGGGTGACGGTCACCGGCGTCTGCGCCGGGTTGGTCAGGGTCGCGGTGTAGGTGATCTGGCCACCTTCGACCACGGTGCCGGTAGCGGTCAGGGTCAGGCCGGTGGTGTCTCGCGAATCGACGATCGTGGTAACGGCCGGTGTCGGGTTCGGCACCAGGTTTTCGAAGTTGCCGCCCGTGGCACCGGTGATGGTGGTGGTGACGGTGCTGCCGTTGTTATAGACGTCATTCGGTGCGGTCGGCACGTTGACGGTGCCGGTGGTCTGGCCGGCGCCGATAGTGATGGTCGAGCCGTTGGACAGGGTCACGGTCACCGGCGTCTGCGCCGGGTTGGTCAGGGTCGCGGTGTAGGTGATCTGACCGCCTTCGGTCACGCTCGGGCCCGCCGTCAGGGTGACGGTGGTGGTGTCGATGGTGTCGGTGACCTGGGTCGTGGCCGGGGTGGTCGGCGGGGTCACGGTGATGCCGTTGCCGCCGGTGGTGCCGGTGACGGTCACGTCGATCTGGGTCGGGTCGTTATAAACAGTGTCGTTCGGTGCCAGCGGCACGTTGACGGTGCCGGTGGTGGAACCGGCCGGAATCACGATCACCGCGCCGTTGGACAGGGTGATGGTCAGGTCGGTCAGCGGCGCCTGGGTCAGGGTCGCGGTGTACACCAGAACGCCGCCGGCTTCGGTAATGCTCGGCGTGGCGCTGAGGCTCAGGGTCGATTCGCGCAGGACATTGGCGTTGGTGTCGGTGGTCTGGCCGCCGGTGATGTTCTGGGCGGCCTGGCCGGCAGCGTTGATGCCTGCGGTCGGGAAACCAATGGTCGGGTCGACACGGCCAGCGGTCGCATCGAGCATCACGAAGCTGTGACCGCCACCGGCGGCACCGCCAGTTCCTGCGGCGCTAGGGCCGGCGGCGGTGGATTCAAGGGCGGTAGTCGGGTCGACACCGGCGGCGATGGCTTGTTGCAGCTCTTCTACCGACGGCGCGGCTTCGGCGGTGGCTTCGGCCAGGTCGGTGCTGGAATCCGGGGCATCGGCGCTCCACTGAGTGTCGCGGCCCAGATCGATCGTGCGGCCATCGGCCAGTTCCAGGGACACGGCGCCGGAAACGCCGGTGTCGACCTGATCGCCGGCAAACAGCCGGTCGCCTTCAACGAGTACGCGACGGACGCCCTCTGGGGACACCACGAAAACCTGACCAACAATGCTTTTGACGATGGCAACAACACTGCTCATTGAAGACTCTCCGGGTGTCACGTTCAGTTGACTTCCATAGACCTGATGGCTGTCTGCGCCGATTCAGTCTGGACGTACTTTTAAAAAAAGATGAAACAAAGTTGACGCTGTTGTTCGTCAATATTTTGGCTAGATTCTTTCGCTATTAACTTTATGCCAAACTATTGACCTTCTGGGTGCCATCCTAAACAATCGCCCCAGTAATGTCACATTGATATTTATGCGGCGACCTGCCCTTCAGCGTGTGATCCAGTTCCGGTTTTAAACTTTCCGACATACGGTCATTCCGGTTGCCATCTTCCGACGCAGCTCGTCATTTTGCTGTGATTCAAGACAAGAAGTTCTGGGAAATCTTTACCATGCGTTCGCACCTGTTCAAGGCTCTACCCTTCGCTCTCGCCGCGTCTTTCGTACAAGCACAATCCTTACCAGAAGCCATGCAGCAGGCGCTGGATGTCCATCCGGAAATCCAGGCAGGGGTCAACAGCCGACTGGCCGCGGATTATCAATTAAAGGCTGCAAAAGGTGGATACCTGCCCAAGGTCGATCTGCTGGGCGGTTATGGCCGTGAAGGCACCGACAGCGTGACCACCCGTGCCGCCGGTGGTGGCAATCACTGGGAAACCCTGAACCGCAGCGAGTCAAGTTTGCGTCTGTCGCAAATGGTTTTTGACGGTTTTGCGACGTCCAGCGAAGTCGGGCGTCAACAAGCCACCGTCAACTCCCGCGCGTATTCCTTGCTCGGCACTTCCGAGCGCACTGCGCTGACCGTGGCCCAGGTTTACCTGGACGTGCTGACCCGTCGTGAGTTTGTGCGTCTGGCCGAGGAAAACCTGAAGAGCCACCAGCGCATCTACGACCAGATCCAGCTGCGCACCCAGCGCGGCGTCGGCAGCGGTGCCGACCTCGATCAGGCCGAAGCGCGGATGGCCCAGGCCCGCAACAACCTGATCACCGAGCAGACCAACCTCGCCGACTCGGAAACCAATTTCCTCAGCGCCGTCGGCCAGATGCCCGATCAGCTGGAGCGTCCGGCGCCGTTCATGGCGATGATGCCGGCCAACCTGAATGAAGCGCGCCAGCAGATGCTGGAAAACAGCCCGATCCTGCGTTCGGCCGAGTCCGATATCGCCGCGGCCGAGAAGCAATACGAGACTGCCAAGTCGACCTTCTACCCGCGTTTCGACGCCGAGCTGGGCCGCACCGCCGACAACGACCTCGACGGCCAGAACGGTCACAACAACGAATGGCAGGCCATGCTGCGCATGCGCTTCAACCTGTATTCGGGCGGCAGCAACAAGGCGGACCTGGAATCCAAGTCGTACCTGTCGAACCAGGCGCTGGACATCCGCAACAACGCCTTGCGTCAATTGAATGAAGAACTGGGCCTGGCCTGGAACGCCCTGAACAACGCCAACGCTCAGGTGCCGATCGCTCAGCAGTACGTTGATCACAGCACCTCGGTGCGCACCGCATATCAGCGTCAGTTCAGCCTCGGCGAACGTACCCTGCTGGATTTGCTCGACAGTGAAAACGAGCTGTTCACCGCTTCGCGGCGTCTGGCTGAAATCAAAAACATTCAGTTATTTACTCAGTATCGAATCAAGGCGACCATGGGCGAATTGCTCAAGAGCCAGGGAGTGGTCGCACCCTTGGCATCCGTTGTGCAGAACGACGTTAAGCCCAAGGTTCAGCTGCCTGGGATGAATTGAGTTGTCCCTTGTCAACTGCTAAAGAGTGTCGAGCGTGGAATCAGAAGTCAGTCGAGTTCATCTCAGTCATGATCCACGCGCGTTGCATGACGATCCGTTACTGGACGGTCTGCTCGCTCTTTGCATGCTCCACCAGAAACCCGCCAGCGCGGCGATGCTGACCACCGGCCTGCCGCTGCCCAAACAACGCCTGAGTGTCGAGCTGCTGCCCCGTGCGGCGGCGCGCGCCGGGCTGCAAGGACGGGTGCTGCAGCGCAAGCTGGAAGAGATTCCGGCGATTGCCATGCCGGCGCTGTTGCTGCTCAAGGATGGCCGCAGTGCCGTCCTGCTCGGCTGGCAGGGTGAGAACGACGCGCGGGTGCTGCTCAGCGAAAGCGACGGCGGTGAATCCCTGGTCAGCCGCGAGCTGCTGGCCGACGACTACACCGGCAAAGTGTTCTTCGCCCAGCCCCAGCACAAATTCGACGTCAACCACGGCACGCTGATCCCGCGTGCGCGCTCTTGGTTTCGCGACACCCTCAAGCGTTCGCGCTGGCTGTATGCCGACGCCATCGCCGCCAGTTTTCTGATCAACATCATCGCCATGGCCGCGCCGCTGTTCGTGATGAACGTCTACGACCGCGTGGTGCCGAACCAAGCCGAAGCGACCCTGTGGGTCCTCGCGCTGGGTATCACCGGCGCCTATCTGTTCGACCTGATCCTCAAGAGCCTGCGCAGCCTGTGCCTGGATCTGGCCGGCAAGAAAACCGACCTGATCATCTCTGCCACGCTGTTCGAGCGCATCGTCGGCATGGCCATGAAATACCGCCCCGCGCGGGTCGGCAGCTTTGCCCAGAACATCCATGAGTTCCAGAGCCTGCGTGACTTCCTCGCCTCGCTGACCCTGACCAGCCTGATCGACCTGCCGTTCACCCTCCTGATCTTCATCGTCATCGCGATTCTCGGCGGGCATCTGGTGTGGATTCCGGTGCTGGCCTTTCCGATTGCGCTGCTGATCGGCTACGCATTGCAGAAGCCGCTGGTGGCAACCATGGAACGCACCATGGCCCTCGGCGCCGAGCGTCAGTCGAGCCTGATCGAAACCCTAGCCGGCCTCGACGCGGTGAAGGTCAACAACGCCGAAAGCGAACGCCAATATCAGTGGGAGCAAACCATCGGCACCCTCAGCCGCCTCGAGCTGCGGGTGAAAATGCTCTCCGGTCTGGCGATGAACATCACCCTGCTGATCCAGCAATTGGCCGGGGTGATCATGATCGTCTTCGGCGTGTACCAGATCATCGCCGGCAACCTGAGCATGGGCGGCCTGATCGCCTGCTACATGCTCAGTGGCCGCGCCCTCAGCCCGCTGGCGTCGTTGTCCGGTCTGCTGACCCGCTACCAGCAGGCGCGGGTGACCATGACCTCGGTCGACCAGATGATGGAGTTGCCGCAGGAGCGCAATTTCGAAGAACGCCCACTGAGCCGCAAGGTTCTGCAAGGCGCGATCGAATGCCGCCAGCTCAGCTTCACTTACCCGGAGCAACAGAACCCGGCGCTGAAGAACATCAACCTGGTGATCCGTCCCGGCGAGAAGATCGGCATCATCGGCCGCAGCGGTTCCGGCAAAAGCTCACTGGCGAAACTGCTGGTCGGCCTGTATCAGCCGGACGATGGTGCGTTGCTGGTGGACGGCGTCGACATCCGCCAGATCGACGTCAGCGAGCTGCGCTACAACATCGGCTACGTGCCGCAGGACATCCAGCTGCTGGCCGGCACCCTGCGCGACAACCTGATTTCCGGCGCCCGTTACGTCGAGGACGAGCTTGTCCTGCAAGCCGCTGAACTGGCCGGCGTCCACGAATTCGCCCGACTGCACCCGCAGGGTTATGAGCTGCAAGTCGGCGAGCGCGGGCAGAACCTGTCCGGCGGTCAGCGCCAGAACGTCGCCCTGGCCCGGGCGCTGTTGCTCAATCCGCCGATTCTCTTGCTCGACGAACCGACCAGCGCCATGGACAACACCGGCGAAGAACGCCTCAAGCAACGCCTCGCGGCGGTGGTGGAAAACAAGACCGTGGTGCTGGTGACGCACCGGGCATCGCTGCTGTCGCTGGTCGATCGCCTACTGGTGGTCGACCGTGGACAGATCCTCGCCGACGGCCCGAAAGCGGCCGTCATGGAAGCGTTGAAGAAGGGGCAAATCAGTGTTGCTTAAGTCGGGTTTCAAGGATTCGATCCGCCGCTACTTCAAGGGCTCGGCATCGCTGCAGGGCCAGCCGCTGCCAGAGGTCAACAAGGCCTTGATCGAGGACGCGCCGCGCGTGGTGCGGCTGACGATCTGGGCGATCATCGGTTTCTTCGTGTTCCTGATGCTGTGGGCCAACTTCGCCGTCATCGACGAAGTGACCAAGGGCGACGGCAAGGCGATTCCCTCGTCGAAGATCCAGAAAATCCAGAACCTCGAGGGCGGGATCGTCTCCGAGCTGTTCGTCAAGGAAGGCCAGATCGTCGAGGCCGGCGCACCGCTGGTACGGCTGGATGACACGCGATTCGCCTCCAACGTCGGTGAAACCGAGGCTGATCGCCTGTCGATGCTGCTGCGGGTCGAGCGCCTGAGTGCCGAGGTCGATGACCGGCCGCTGAATTTCCCCGAGGACGTGCTCAAAGCCGTGCCGGGTCAGGCGAAAAGTGAAGAATCGTTGTACATCAGCCGTCGTCAGCAACTGCACGATGAAGTCGGTGGTTTGCAGGAACAGTTGATCCAGCGTCAGCAAGAGCTGCGTGAGTTCACCTCGAAGCAGGCGCAGTACCGCCAGCAACTCGGCCTGCAACGTCAGGAAATCAACATGTCTGAGCCGCTGGTGGCCCAGGGCGCGGTGTCGCCGGTGGAAGTGCTGCGACTCAAGCGTGCCGAAGTGGAAACCCGTGGTCAGCTCGATGCCACCACCCTGGCGATCCCGCGCGCCGAATCGGCGATCAAGGAAGTGCAGCGCAAGATTGACGAGACCCGCGGCAAGTTCCGCAGTGAAGCCCTGACCCAGCTCAACGAGGCGCGCACCGACCTGAACAAGGCCCAGGCCACCGGCAAGGCGCTGGAAGACCGGGTCAGCCGGACGCTCGTCACCTCGCCGGTGCGGGGCATCGTCAACAAGATGCTGGTCAACACCATCGGCGGCGTGATCCAGCCGGGCAGCGACCTGTTGGAAATCGTGCCGTTGGACGACACGCTGCTGGTCGAAGCGAAGATCCGTCCGCAGGACATTGCATTCCTGCATCCGGGTCAGGAAGCCACGGTGAAGTTCACCGCGTATGACTACACCATCTACGGTGGGCTCAAGGCCAAGCTGGAACAGATCGGCGCCGACACCATCACCGACGAAGACAAGAAAACCACCTACTACGTCATCAAGCTGCGCACCGAGCGCAGCCATCTCGGCACTGACGAGAAGCCGTTGCTGATCATCCCGGGGATGGTCGCGTCGGTGGACATCATCACCGGCAAGAAGACCGTGCTGAGCTATCTGCTCAAACCGATCATCCGGGCGCGCGCCGAGGCGTTGCACGAACGCTAGATCTTTATTGGCCTTTCGGGCCTCATCGCTGGCAAGTCGAATCGTCGCACCGCAGCTCCCACAGAGTTCTTTAATGAGCACACAATTGTGTTCTAACCGAGCTCCCTGTGGGAGCTGGCTTGCCAGCGATGGCGTCAGTTTGAACACCACATCCCTGTCAGTAAGTGACACAAATGGTCACTCACCATCCAGTCCATTCCAAAGCAATCGCCATATCGTTATTCGTTAACAGTATTTAAATTCCGCTTCTTATAGCTATAAAGTCAGCCTCCTGCGTACCTGCCGACCAATCGGCGCGCCGCACGACACGAACCAACACGCAATCCAGCGTGAGATTCTGATCGACGCGCGCGCCCTTGAGCGTGCCGTGCGTGGGAGATTGATTGATGTCCGCAGCTACTGCTACCCCAAGCGCCGCGACTGTCGCGCCGCAAACCTTCGAGATCCGCCCGTTCAGCGGTGCCGTCGGCGCCGAAATCATCGGCCTCGACCTGACCCGTCCGGTCAACGACGAAGACTTCGCCCGCATCCACCGCGCGCACCTCGATCACCACGTCGTGGTGTTCCGCGACCAGCGCATCACCCCGCAACAGCAGATCGACTTCAGCCGCCGCTTCGGCGTGTTGCAGATCCACGTGCTCAAGCAGTTCCTGCTGGCCAATCACCCGGAAATCCTCATCGTTTCCAACATCGTCGAGAACGGCCAGAACATCGGCCTCGGTGATGCCGGCAAGTTCTGGCACTCGGACCTTTCCTATAAAGAGCTGCCGAGCCTCGGCTCGATGCTGCACGCCCAAGAGCTGCCGTCCGAAGGCGGCGACACCCTGTTCGCCGACATGCACAAAGCCTGGGACAGCCTGCCCGACGCACTGCGCAAAGCGGTCGAAGGCCGCTCGGCTGCGCATTCCTACACCGCGCGTTACAGCGAAACCAAATTCGAAGGCAACTGGCGCCCGACCCTGACCCCGGAGCAATTGGCCCAGGTCGCCGAGGTCGTGCACCCGGTGGTCCGCACCCATCCGGAAAACGGCCGCAAGGCCTTGTTCGTCAGCGAAGGCTTCACCACCCGCATCGTCGGCCTGCCGGAGGACGAGAGCAAACAACTGCTCGACGAGCTCTACGCCCACAGCGTGCTGCCGCAGAACATCTATCGCCATCAATGGCAGCCACACGACCTGGTGTTCTGGGACAACCGCTCGCTGATCCACCTTGCCGCCGGTTGCCCTGCGCACCTGCGCCGCAAGCTGTATCGCACCACCATTCAGGGCGACGCGCCTTTCTGATTCGCCGGAGATCCGATCATGTCCAAACGTCTTCCATTCGCGCCGCTGGCAGCGGCCATCGGCCTCGGTTTCAGCCTGATCGCCGGCAGCCTGGTGGCGCCGACCGCGGCCCACGCCGAAGGTGAAATCCGCATCGCCGAACAGTTCGGTATTGTCTATCTGTTGCTCAATGTGGTGCGCGATCAGGGTCTGATCGAGAAGTACGGCAAGCAGGAAGGCCTCGACATCAAGGTCGACTGGACCCAGTTGTCCGGCGGTGCGGCAGTCAACGATGCGCTGCTCTCCGGCTCCATTGACATTGCCGGCGCCGGCGTCGGGCCGCTGCTGACCATCTGGGATCGCACCCACGGCAAGCAGAACGTCAAAGCCGTGGCCTCGCTGGGGAACTTCCCGTACTACCTCGTCAGCAACAATCCCAAGGTCAAAACCATCGCCGACTTCACCGAGAAGGACCGCATTGCGGTGCCGGCAGTGGGCGTTTCCGTGCAGTCGCGCTTCCTGCAATACGCGGCGGCCAAGCAGTGGGGCGACAAGGAATTCAATCGCCTCGACAAGTACACCATCGCCGTTCCGCACCCGGACGCCACCGCTGCGCTGATTGCCGGCGGCACCGAGCTGACCGGGCACTTCTCCAACCCGCCGTTCCAGGATCAGGCGCTGGAAAATCCGAATGTGCACGTGGTGCTCAACTCCTATGACGTGCTCGGCCCGAACTCGCCGACCGTGCTGTTCGCCACCGAGAAATTCCGCAACGAGAACCCGAAAACCTACAAGGCGTTTGTCGAAGCCCTGACCGAAGCCGCGCAATTTGCGCAGAACGATAAGGGCGCGGCGGCGGACACCTACATCCGCGTGACCAAGGCCAAGATCGACCGCGCCGCGTTGCTGAAAATCATCGACAACCCGCAGTTCGAATTCAGCGTCACGCCGAAAAACACCTACCCGCTCGCCGAATTCCTCTACCGCGTCGGCGCGATCAAGAACAAACCCGAATCGTGGAAGGACTACTTCTTCCAGGACGCCAAACCGTTGCAGGGGAGCTGATCGACATGAACGCCCCTTTGCAAGGCCACGCGGCCAGCAACCCGATCGCCACCGCGCAAGCGCTGCTGGCGGTCGACCAGGTCAGCCTCGAATACCGCACGCCGCAGCGCGTCGTGCGGGCCACCCATCAGGTCAGTTTCGAAGTCGATCAACAGGATCGCTTCGTGCTGCTCGGTCCTTCCGGCTGCGGTAAATCCACCTTGCTCAAAGCCGTCGCCGGGTTCATAGCGCCGTGCGAGGGCGAGATCCGTCTGCAAGGCCAGCGCGTCGATGCGCCGGGGCCGGACCGGATCGTGGTGTTTCAGGAGTTCGATCAACTGCCACCGTGGAAAACCGTCAAACAGAACGTGATGTTTCCGCTGCTGGCTTCGCGCACGTTGAAGAAAAAGGAAGCCGAAGAGCGCGCGCTGCATTATCTGGAAAAAGTCGGTCTGGCGGCGTTCGCCGATGCCTATCCGCACACCTTGTCCGGGGGCATGAAAGCGCGGGTGGCGATTGCCCGGGCGCTGGCGATGCAGCCGAAAATCCTGCTGATGGACGAGCCGTTCGCCGCGCTGGATGCCCTGACCCGCCGCAAGATGCAGGAGGAATTGCTGCTGCTCTGGGAGGAGGTGCGGTTCACCTTGCTGTTCGTCACCCACTCGATTGAAGAAGCGCTGGTGGTCGGCAATCGCATCCTGCTGTTATCGCCGCACCCGGGCCGGGTGAGGGCGGAAGTGCACAGTCATCAATACGATTTGCACAGCCTTGGCGGCGTGGCGTTTCAAGAGTCGGCACGGCGCATTCACCGTTTGCTGTTCGATGAAGGGCAGTCGCCGGAAGCCGAGCGCGAACTGGATTTCACCGATATCCGCATCGCTTATTGAGCCGCCTGGAGGATTGCCCGATGAGCCATTCATCATCCGTACGTCAAGAATTCGAAAACGATCTGCAACCGCTGACCAGCGTCCCGGTGGAGCGCGAGCTGCCGCTGGGCCAGCGCCTGTGGCAACAGGGCTGGCTGCGCAAAAGCGTGATCCTGATTTTGCTCGCCGTGCTCTGGGAGGTGGTCGCCCGGGTGCAAAACAACGACCTGTTGCTGCCGAGCTTTTTGCAGACCAGTCATGCGCTGTACGACGGCCTGCTCAGCGGCGAGCTGCTGGGCAAGGTGTGGATCTCGCTGGTGGTGCTGATCAAGGGTTACCTGATCGGCATCGTCCTGGCCTTCGCTCTGACCACGCTGGCGGTTTCGACCCAGGTGGGTCGGGACTTGCTCAGCACCCTGACTTCGATGTTCAACCCGCTGCCGGCGATTGCGCTGTTGCCGCTGGCGTTGCTGTGGTTCGGCCTGGGGCAGAACAGCCTGATTTTCGTGCTGGTGCATTCGGTGCTGTGGGCGCTGGCGTTGAACACTTACGCCGGGTTTCTCGGCGTCTCGGAAACCCTGCGCATGGCCGGGCGCAACTACGGCTTGAAGGGCATGCGCTTCGTGCTGTTCATCCTGATTCCGGCGGCGCTGCCATCGATCCTCGCCGGGCTGAAAATCGGTTGGGCCTTCGCCTGGCGTACCCTGATCGCCGCCGAACTGGTGTTCGGCGCCACCAGCGGCAAGGGCGGCCTGGGCTGGTACATCTTCCAGAACCGCAACGAGCTGTACACCGACAAGGTGTTTGCCGGTCTGGCGGTGGTTATCCTCATCGGTCTGCTGGTGGAGAACCTGGTATTCGACACGCTGGAGCGGGTGACGGTGAAACGCTGGGGGATGCAGCGCTGATTTTCTGATCTGCTAGCATTGCGTGCGAATCAATCCTGATCGGTCACGAGTGCTCAGCATGCAACTCCCGGACATGAACCTGTTGGTCGCCCTCGACGCCTTGCTCGACGAGGGCAGCGTGGTCGGCGCCGCGCGGCGGATGAACCTCAGCCCGGCGGCCATGAGCCGCACGCTGACGCGGATCCGCGAAGCCATTAGCGATCCGATTCTGGTGCGCGCCGGTCGCGGCCTGGTGCCGACGCCCAAGGCCCTGGAGCTGCGCGAGCAGGTGCGCGATGTGATCGAGCAGGCGGCGCTGCTGTTTCGCTCGGCCGATGCGGTGGAACTGGGGACGTTGCGCCGGCGCTTCAGCATTCGCGCCAACGACTTCTTCGTCGGTGTGTACGGCGGCAAGCTGTTCGACACCCTCGATCAACTGGCGCCGCACTGTGAGTTGCGTTTCGTTCCCGAAGGTGATGGCGACGATGAAGCCCTGCGCGAAGGGCGGATCGACCTGAGTGTCAGCAACACCCGCCCGGTGACGCCGGAAGTCAAAGTGCAGAACCTGTTTTCCACCCACTTCGTCGGCTTGGTGCGCGAGGATCATCCGCTGCTGGATGGCGAGATCACGGCCGAACGTTACGCCGGTTTTTCCCACATCAGCATGTCCCGCCGGGGCATCGCCCGTGGGCCCATCGACACCGCTTTGAATGCCCTGGGGCTGGAGCGACGGGTGGCAGTGATTGCGCCGAGTTTCCACGCGGCGATGTTCGCCCTGCCGGACTCCGACCTGATTTTGCCGGTGCCCAAGGAAGCGCTGCTCAGCGTGCGGCGGCTGGGCTTGAAGCTGCGCTCGTTCAATCTGCCGGTCCCGTTGCCGACCCTGATGCTGACCCAGGCCTGGCACCCGCGTTTCGACAAGGATCCGGCCCACCGCTGGCTGCGTGAAACCCTCAAGACCTGCTGCGACGAAACCTGGCTGGCGGCACAGCCCTGACGATTGCGTCTGGCGCACTTATAAGCTGCCAATAAGTCAATTTTCGTCAGCACTAAGCCCTACTAACATGCTCCGGTATTTTTCCCTCCGGAGTTTGCTTGCATGACATCCCTGACGGTCACGGCACCGATTGCCGCTACCGCTCCGATGGCAGCCGCGCCACCGGTGTTCGGGGCGCGGATCATCATCGGTCTGGTCGGTGTGCTGCTGGCGGTGCTGGTGTCGGGTCTCAACGAGATGGTGACCAAGGTCGCCCTGGCCGACATTCGCGGCGCCCTGAGCATCGGTTACGACGAAGGCACCTGGCTGGTCGCCAGTTACACCGCGACCTCGGTGGCGGCCATGGCGTTCGCGCCGTGGTGCTCGGTGACCTTTTCCCTTCGTCGCTTCACCCTGTGCGCCATCGGCGTGTTCACCCTGCTCGGGGTGCTTTGCCCGTTCGCCCCGAACTACGAAAGCCTGCTGCTGATGCGCATCCTGCAAGGCTTGGCCGGCGGTGCGCTGCCGCCGATGCTGATGACCGTTGCCCTGCGTTTCCTACCGGCCAATATCAAACTGTATGGCCTCGCCGGTTATGCCCTGACCGCTACCTTCGGCCCTGGTCTCGGTACGCCGCTGGCCGGGCTGTGGACTGAGTACGTCGGCTGGCAGTGGACGTTCTGGCAAATCATCGTGCCGTGCCTGATCGCCATGGCCGCTGTTGCGTACGGCTTGCCGCAGGATCCGCTGCGTCTGGAACGCCTCAAGTCATTCAACTGGAAAGGCCTGCTGCTGGGCTTTCCGGCGATCTGCATGCTGGTGATCGGCCTGCTGCAGGGCAATCGCCTGGACTGGTTCGAGTCGAACCTGATCTGCGCTTTGCTCGGCGCCGGTTCGCTGTTGCTGGTGGCGTTTCTGATCAATGAATGGTCGCAGCCGATTCCATTCTTCAAGTTGCAGATGCTCGGCATTCGTAACCTGTCGTTCGCGCTGATGACGTTGGCCGGCGTGCTGGTGGTGCTGCTGGCGGTGGTGCTGATTCCATCGAGTTATCTGGCTCAGGTGCAGGGTTACCGGCCGGTACAGACCGCGCCGATCATGCTGATCGCGGCGTTACCTCAGTTGATCGCGCTGCCGCTGGTGGCGGCGTTGTGCAACCTGCGTTGGGTCGATTGCCGCTGGGTGCTCGGCATCGGTTTGAGCATGCTGACGCTGTCGTGCCTGGGCGGCTCGCAGCTGACCTCGGAATGGATTCGCGACGATTTCTATGTCCTGCAATGGCTGCAGATTTTCGGCCAGCCGATGGCGGTGCTGCCGTTGCTGATGCTGTCGACCGGCAGCATCCAGCCGCAGGACGGGCCGTTCGCTTCGGCGTGGTTCAACACCGTGAAAGGCCTGGCGGCGGTGGTCGCCACCGGCGTGATCGAGGCGCTGACCACTTCGCGCCTGCATTTTCACTCGACGATGCTGGTCGATCGCCTCGGCAATTCGCCGCTGGCCGCAAGCAACGACCCCGGCCTCGCCCATCGCCTGCATGAACAGGCGGTGGTGCTGACTTCTTCGGATCTTTATCTGTGCATGGCCGGCGTCGCGGTGGCGCTGATCCTGCTGATTTTCTGGCTGCCGACGCGGATCTTCCCGCCGCGCGCGCCGACCTGACTGAAATAGAAGGTTCTTATGACGACTCAAGCAAAGCAAAAACTCGCGGTGGCTGTGGCCGCTGCGCTGGCGGTCGGTGTGCTGGTGTATCTGGCGATGCCCGGCCTGTTCGGCAAGCGTACTCAGCAGAACACCAACGATGCGTTCGTTTCTGCCGACTTCACTCTGGTGGTGCCGCGTGTGGCGGGGTTCATCAAAGAGGTGCTGGTGGAAGACAACCAGCAGGTCAAGGCCGGGCAGTTGCTGGCGCTGATCGATGACCGCGACCTGCGCGCCGCCGCCGAGGCCGCCGATGCGCAAACCCTGGTCGCCCGCGCTCAATTGCAGAACACCAAGGCCACGCTGGAGCGCCAGACCTCGGTGATCGCCCAAGCGCAGGCGTCGGTGGTTTCGGCCAAGGCTGAAATGGCCTTCGCCCAGCAGGAATTGAACCGCTACAACCACTTGGCCGGCGTCGGTGCCGGCACCGTGCAGAACGCGCAACAGGCGCGCACCCGGATCGATCAGGCCTCTGCGCGGCTGGACACGGCCACCGCGAAACTGGCGGCGGAACGTAAACAGGTCGAGATTCTGACGGCGCAGCGCGATGCTGCCGAAGGCAGTTTGAAACACGCTCAGGCCGCGCTGGAAATCGCCAGTTTCGAGCTGTCCTACACGCGCATCACCGCGCCCCAGGACGGCATGATCGGTGAGCGCGCCGTGCGGGTCGGCGCCTATGTGACGCCGGGCAGCAAACTGCTGGCGGTGGTGCCGTTGAAGCAGGCCTATGTGGTCGCCAACTTCCAGGAAACCCAGCTCACCGACGTGCAGCCGGGGCAGGACGTTATCGTGCGGGTCGACAGCCTCGGCGGCGAAGCGCTCACCGGCCGTGTCGAGAGCATCGCCCCGGCTACCGGCGTGACCTTCGCGGCGGTCAAACCGGACAACGCCACCGGCAACTTCACCAAAGTCGTGCAGCGGATTCCGGTGAAGGTCCTGCTGGATCCGGGCCAGCCGCTGGCCGAACGCTTGCGGGTGGGGATGTCGGTGGAGGCGAGCATCGACACCGAAAGCTCGGCGACGTCGGTGCGTGAGGTGACACAGCGATGAAGCGCTTTCATTCCCTGACAGTGGTCCTGAGTCTGTCGGCGCTGGCGGCGTGCACCGTCGGCCCGGACTTCCAGAAACCCGAAGCCACGCAGATTGCCGAGTGGGCAAAACCGTCAAAAACTGCCGTCAGCCAGGCTGTCAGCGAACCTTTGAACGAGCGCTGGTGGGAAGTCTTTCACGACGCGCAACTCTCGGCCCTGACCCAGCGCGCCCTGCGCAGCAACCTCGATCTGCAACTGGCCAGCAGCCGTCTGCAACAAAGCCGCGCTGCCCGTCAGGTGATCAGCGCCGACCGCTATCCTACGACTGCCGCCACCGGTAGCTACGCACGCAAACGCAACAGCGGCGAGGGCCTGAACGACCCGTCCGGGCACAACGGCGATTCTGCCTTCAACCTGTGGGATGCCGGTTTCTCCGCCTCTTGGGAGCTGGATTTCTGGGGCCGTGTGCGCCGGGAAACCGAAGCGGCCGATGCCAATCTCGAAGTCGCGGAAAACGACCGTCGCGGTGTGCTGCTGGCGGTGCTCGCGGACACCGCGCAGAACTACATCCAGCTGCGTGGTGTGCAGAACACCCGCGCGGTCACCGAGCAGAACCTCGACGTGGCGCGGCACAGCCTGAAGCTCTCGCAACTGCGCCTCAACGATGGCGTGGCCACCGATCTCGACGTCGCCGAAGCCGCCGCGCAAGTGGCGGCCATCGAATCGCGCCTGCCGGCGCTGGAGCAACGTCAGGCGCAACTGATCAACGCCATCAGCCTGTTGATGGGCGAACCACCGCAGGCGCTGGCGAAAGAGTTATCCACAGATGCGCCAGTGCCACAGTCGCCGCTGACCGTCGCCATCGGCCTGCCGTCGCAACTGGCCGAACGTCGCCCGGACATCCGCCAGGCCGAAGCCCGATTGCATGCCGCCACCGCCAACATTGGCGTGGCCAAGGGCGATTTCTATCCGCGCATCACCCTGTCCGGCAATCTCGGCTCGCAAGCCATGCAGCTCAGTGATTTCGGCTCCTGGGGCTCACGGGCCTTCGGCATCGGCCCGCAATTCAGTCTGCCGCTGTTCGACGGCGGCCGCCTGCGCGGCGTGCTGCAACTGCGCGAAGCCCAGCAACAGGAAGCGGCGATCGGTTATCAACAGACCGTCCTGCGCGCCTGGCACGAAATCGACGACCAGTTGACCGCCTACAACGCCAGCCAGCGCCGCCGCGACAGCCTCGCCGAAGCCGTGCGCCAGAACCAGATCGCCCTGCGCACCGCACAACAGCAATACGTCGAAGGCGTGGTCGACTTCGTCAACGTCCTCACCGTGCAAGGCGCACTGCTCGCCACCCAGGAACAATGGGTGGAAAGCTCCACCGGCGTTTCATTGGCGATGGTCGGGCTGTACCGGGCGTTGGGCGGGGGATGGGAGTCGGTGTATCCGGTGGGGGAGATGGCGCAGCGTTGATTCTCCCACCCGAATGATGGCCTTTCGCTTGACGCTAATCCCCGCTGTCGTAGACTCCGAGCATCCGTCAGGGAGTAACGGTTATGCGGCGTTTTCGTGGTTGGGTTGTCGGATTGACCTTTGTAACGTGTGCAGTTCAGGCTCAAACGCCCGCGCCAGACGATCCGCTGCTGGATAACGGCGGGGCGGCGAATGCGTCGGCCAGCAGTGAAGCGCGCGGGGTGTTGCGGGCGCGGGATCAGGCGACGCTGGCCAGTGAGTTGTCGGGGCGGATTATCGAGTTGCCGTTCAGCGAGGGCGAGTCGTTCAAGAAGGGCGATACCCTGGCGCGGTTCGACTGTTCGGCTTATCAGGCCCAGTTGAACGCCGCGCAAGCCGCCAGCCGTGGCGCCGGTGAAGAGCTGGCGCACAACCGGCAACTGGCGGCGCTCAATTCCGTCGGGCGTTTCGAAGTGGCCCGGGCCGAAGCCAAGGTCAGCGAGACCCAGGCGCAATCTCAGGTTTATCAAGTCCAGGTCAAACGCTGCAGCGTGGTTGCGCCATTCGACGGGCAAGTGGTCGAGCGCAAGGTGCAACGCTACGAAAGCGTGCCGGCCGGTGCACCGCTGCTCGATGTGGTCGACAACCGCACGCTGGAAATCCATCTGCTGGTGCCGTCGCGCTGGATGGCCAGGCTCAAGCCCGGTCAGTCGTTCAGCTTCGTGCCCGATGAAACCGGTCAGGCCATCGACGCCACGGTCAAACGCCTCGGTGCGCGGATCGATGAGGGCAGTCAGACCCTGTTGCTGGTCGCAACACTCCCCGAAGCCAAAGGCTTGCTCGCCGGTATGAGCGGCACCGCGCGTTTTCCGGAGCTTAAGTGAACGCCCCGGTGAGCGGCGCCGCCGAGCAAGTGTTCGCGCGGTTTCTCGATCTCGAACGGCAGACCCGCGCGGCCCAAGACATTTCGCAACTGGCCTACAGCCTGGTCAATGACGGCCAGTCGCTGTTCGGTTTTCGCCATGCGGCGCTGTTGATCGCCGGCAAGGTGCAGGCGGTGACCGGGGTCAGCGCGGTGGAGCCGAATGCGCCGTTCGTGGCGTTCGTCGAGCAGGCTGTGGCGCAGTTGTTCAAGCAGGATGTGCTGAAACAGGCGCGGGTGATCACGCCGGAAATGGTCGGCGAATCGATTCAGGCCGATTGGCGCAGCCTGTCGGCCATGCAAGTGTTCTGGTTGCCGCTGATCGACCGTCAGGGTCAGGTGTTCGGCGGTTTGTGGCTGGCCCGTGATCTGCCGTGGAACCCTTCCGAGCAAGTGCTGCTGTCGCAACTGGGCGACACCTACAGCCATGCCTGGCTGGCGTTGCAACCGCGAAAACCTTGGCGGCTGCGCTGGACCCGTAAACGCCAGGTGGCGCTGGTCGCCTTGTTGTTGCTCGGGCTGTTGATCCCGGTGCGCCAGTCGGTGCTGGCGCCCGCCGAAGTGGTGCCTCAGGGCGGGCGCGTTGTCGCCGCACCGCTGGACGGGGTGATCGCCGAGTTTCTGGTCAAACCCAACCAGAGCGTGAAAGCCGATGACCTGTTGCTGCGTTTTGAAAGCACGACGCTGAAGGCTCAGGCCGATGTCGCCGAGCGTGCGCTCGGGGTCGCCGAAGCGGAGCTCAAAGCCAATTCCCAGCGCTCGTTCGTTGATGCCGAATCCAGCTCCCGGGTCGACCTGCTGGCCGCCCGCGCCGAACAGAAACGCGCCGAACGCGACTACGCCCGCGAACTGCTCAACCGCAGCGAAGTGCGTGCCGAGCGCGACGGCATTGCGGTGTTCGCCGATGCCGAGCGCTGGACCGGCAAACCGGTGCAGACCGGCGAACGGCTGATGGAAATCGCCGACCCGAGCCAGGCCGAACTGCGTATCGAACTGGCCGTGGGCGACGCGATCTCGCTGGAGCCGGGCGCCGAAGTCGCGCTGTTTCTCGACAGCGACCCGTTGCAACGTCACCTCGCCACCCTCGAACGTTCGGCCTACGAGGCGCAGCCCACCGCCGGCGGCCAGTTGGCCTATCGGCTGGACGCCAATTTCGCCGACGCACCGCCGCGCATCGGCCTGCGCGGCACCGCCAAAATTTTCGGCGACCGCGCGCCGCTGGCCCTGTACCTGCTGCGGCGTCCGCTCGCCGGGCTGCGCCAGAGCGTAGGCCTTTAAATGACCCTGCCGAGCCTGCGTGCCGACCTGCAATTGTCGCCCGCGGCGCCGGCATTGGACGGTTCGCCGCGCTGGACCCTGGCCGACCCGGTGCGCGGGCGCTACTTCAAACTCGGCACGGCGGCCATGCGCCTGTTGCGCCACTGGTCGCTGGGCGATCCCGAACAAGTGCTGCGCGCCGCCAACCGTGAACCGGGGTTGCCTCTGGACGGCAACGAGCTGGCGCAACTGCTGGAGTTCCTGCGCGGTCACGATCTGATCAGTGCCCTCGACGAGCAACAGCGCGCCAGTTATCGGCTCAAGGCCCTCGTACAACGCCAGAGCCTGTGGAAAATCCTGCTGCATCAATACCTGTTCTTCCGCATTCCACTGTGGCGCCCGGACGCTTTTCTCAACCGTGCCTGGCCGTGGCTGGAGCGCTTCGGTCCGAAGGTTTTGCGCTACGGTCTGCCGGCGACGCTGGCGCTCGGGGTGTTTCTGGTGTCGCGGGACTGGCAGCGGTTCGTCGGCACCTTTCCGCACCTGTTCAGCCTCGGCGGCGCGATCGCGTTCGGCATCTCGCTGTTCTTCGCCAAGCTCTGTCACGAGTTCGGTCATGCGTTCATGGCCAAGCGCGCCGGGTGTCGGGTGCAAAGCATGGGCGTGGCGTTCATGGTCTTGCTGCCGATGTTCTACACCGATGTCAGCGATGCCTGGCGGGTCAATGATCGACGTGCGCGACTGCTGATCGGTGCCGGTGGGGTGCTGGCGGAATTACTGCTGGCGAGCATCGCGCTGCTGGTCTGGTCGTTCCTGCCGGACGGGCCCGGTCGCACGGCGGCGTTCATGCTCGCCAGCGCGACGTGGATCACCACACTGGTGGTCAATCTCAACCCCTTCATGCGCTTCGATGGCTACTTTCTGCTCAGCGACTTATGGGAAGTCGACAATTTGCAGGGCCGGGCCTTTGCCCTGTGTCGCTGGCGGCTGCGGGAGTTTCTGTTCGGCTATGGCGCTCCGGCGCCGGAGCCTTGGTCGCCGACGATGCAGCGGCGTTTGCTGATCTGGGGGTATGGCTCGTGGTTATGGCGTGCGGCGTTGTTTTTCGGGATCGCGCTGGCGGTCTATCACTTGTTCTTCAAGGTGTTGGGGATCTTCCTGATGCTGGTGGAGCTGGTGTGGTTCATCTTTCTGCCGATCATGAGTGAGTGGCGCCAGTGGTGGAGCCGCCGCGAACAGGCTCACGGCCCTCGGGTGTTGCTCAGCAGCCTGGCGGTACTCGGCTTGTTGCTGGTGCTGATCGTGCCGTGGCGCAGTTCGGTGGAATTGCCGACGATGCTCGAGGGCGGTCGCGCCAGTGCCTTGCACGCACCGACGGCGGCGCGGGTCAAAGCCGTGAAGGTCGAGGATGGTCAGACCGTGGCTCAGGGCGACGTGCTGATCGAGCTGGAATCGCCGGACCTCGATTCGCGGCAGGCCATCGTCCGCCGGGAAATCCGCATCCAGCAATTGCTGATGCGCCGTCAGGCTGGCCGCAGTGAAACCGCTGCCGACGCCGGCATCGTCGAGCAACGCCTTGCCGAAGCGGTGGCGGAATACCGTGGCCTGACTGCTCAACGTGAACGCCTGCTGTTGCGCGCACCTCATGCGGGCACCGTGCGTGATCTGCTGCCAAATCTGACGCCGGGTCGCTGGCTGTCGAGCAAGGATGCGCTGGCGCGGGTGGTCGAGGACGGCACGCGACTGCGTGGTTACCTGGCCGAAGCCGAACTGTGGCGGGTCAAGCCCGGTGCCACCGGGCGGTTTATCGCCGACGACCCGATGCATGCCGCCATCGCGGTGCAACTCAATGAAATCGACACCAACGGTGTGGCCTATGTCGATCAGGAGGCGCTGACCTCCGATCACCACGGGCCGATTGCCGTGCGCCGCGATCAGCAGCAACGAGCGGAACCGGTGCAGGCGCAATACGGCGTGCGTTTGACTACGCTGGATCAGGCACCGACCCCGGTGCAGCCGCTGCGCGGCGTGGTGGTGTTGCAGGGCAGCGGCGAATCGGTGCTCGGCGTGGCCTGGCGCCGGATGGCGGCGCTGGGGGTCAGGGAAAGCGGTTTCTAGGGAGCATTAAGATGACGGACAACCTGGCGGCGGGCGGATTGGTGGTGCGGCCTTCGCGGGCGTCGGACGGGCCATTTCTGCACAGCCTCTATCAATCGGCGCGGCCGGATCTGCAATGGATCGACGGCGAGCAGGAGCAAGTGCAGCAAATCGTCGCCCAGCAGTTTCAGGTGCAGGAGCAGGGCATGGGGGAAAACCATCCCAACGCCATGCACTACATCGTGGAAA
Source organism: Pseudomonas sp. CH235 (assembly GCF_004368175.1). NCBI lineage: Bacteria > Pseudomonadati > Pseudomonadota > Gammaproteobacteria > Pseudomonadales > Pseudomonadaceae > Pseudomonas > Pseudomonas sp. CH235. Next base: position 14,121 of record NZ_RRZJ01000041.1, on the reverse strand, counting down.
AACTCGGCACGGCCATCGGCGCACTCAGCACCGATTTCGGCGTCAATGAAATCCGCGTGTTGTACCTCGCGTTCATTCCACAGGCCCGGGGCAAAGGTTACGGACGAACCGTGCTGCAAGGCGTGCAAAAAGCCGCGCAGCAAGTGCGCTGCCCGGTGGCGACGGTGGTCTGGGCCAACAACCCCCATGCGCGCCAGCATTACCTGGCGCTGGGTTTTGCGGTGGAGGAGCGCAACCCGGCGGCGGAGCGGCTGGTGTGGTATCCACAGGCTTGAGTCAGATGATCGAGTCAATGTCGAAAGTGTGGGGCGCGCCGATTCTGTGGCCGTAGAGCGTTACCAGCAGCGGGTCATCCTCAGCGGCTTCCGGTGCCATGGCCAGCTGTTCGGCTGCGAGGTTTTCCGGGTGCAGCTGCCAGCGCGGCAGGCTTTCGGCCAGACGTTCCGGTTGTTTTGCCAGCGATCCATAAACATCCGTGGTCGTCAGGCGCCGGTGCCGCAGACTGGCCAGCCGTTCGCGGGTCGTGCGGATGTTCTCGATTTCATGATTGAGCGCTTCGACGATGTTTTTCCGGCTGCGCACATAGCTGTCCGGCCGTCCCGGCAAATTGCTGCGCTGGCGGCGCAACTGATCGGTGATGCGCTGCAGCGCTGTCTCAACCAGCGCGAATTCTCGCTCGGTAACCAGCGTGCGGTTTGACTCCTGTGCCTCCTGCCAACGCCGCAACACCGCCCAGCACGCCGGGATGTAGGCCCCGGTCATCGAATGGTGCCCGGCGTCGAAGATCTGCTTGAGCAACGTCGGCCGATCCGGCAGGCCGTGCCGCTGCCGGATCGCCACGTCGCAGGCTGCGTGCTGGGTGATGGTGTCGCAGCCCGGCTCCCAGAGGATTGACGACACCTGCTGGCGGCCGAACTCCACCGGCATGGCGTGTCGCAAACGGCCGTGGTGGTCGTAGGCTTCCCCGGTCCAGTTGGTGATGCCCGCGACGAACACCGACAGACCGAGCGGGACATTCACGAAGGTCAGCGCTGCCCCGGTGCCGTAGATATCGGCCTTGGTGTTCATCCAGCTGCCGGGCACGCTGGGCACCGGGTCGTTGTGGTTGACCATGCGGTGATGCACGAGATCGGCTGCACCCTTAACGAAATCCGCGTCGCCGGCGCGGGGGGCGCCGTAGGTGTAGAGCTGGATTTTGTAGCCCTCAGGCCTACGGCGGAGCATTTCGGCCAGCAGCAGCGTGATTGCGCCACCGAGGCTGTGGCCGCAGATCAGGAGTGTTTGGCCGGTGTAGAACTTTTCGAGGTAATTGACGGCGAATGCGCCAGCTTTTTTGGCCGCTTCATAGAAACCTCGATGTACCTGGCCTTCGCCTTCCGCAAACGGCACCTGCAAGGCATCGGCATCGCGTAACCCATCGGCGACGATCTCGGCGGTGCCGCGAACGGCGATCAGGATCAGTTCGTCGTTGTGGGTGATGAAGGCTTGGGTGTCGGTAGCCTCATTTCCTTCGCTTCTGTCATCAAGGAAGTGAACCTTGGCTGGATGTTCTTGCGACTCGATCCTCTTCGGGTCATTCACTTCGTACAGATCCGAGTCGAATGGAACGATTTCCAGGCGTTTGGAATACGGCACGTCTTCGTACAGAGGGTAATAGGCTTTGATTTGATTCGAGTCGACTTTCCATAGTTCGTCGGACTTGGCCAAGGCGTCGCCAAACCAATTGCCTACGCTGGGTTGCAAAGGAAAGGTCACTCGATTTTCTTTGATGGGAGCACTTTCTGGCTTCTGACCGAAGGGGCAGTAGCTCAAGGTTGCCATCAATGAGAGCTGGTACAGATTGAGTGCACAGAATTGCGAAGCTGTGGATAACATCGGTCGCAACGCGCGTAGCGGGCGCACTTCAAGGACAGTGTGACGTTGTGGCATCAGAGCGACACCCAGTTTGCCGTGTTCGCGCATGATGGCTGCACAGCCGGAGTCGAGAGGGTAATCGCGATACACCTCGGGTGGCAGATGCGAGGCATATCTGACCAGGTGACGGACTTCGACTTGAAAGTAGTCTGCACCGTCAGCAATCTCGGGTCGTTCCCGTGTGCGGGTGGCATTCCGGTTCAGATAACGAGTTTTTTCGGCGCGTACCTGAAGTTCGGTTATTTTTAGGGGGTAATGTCGCCTGCTTTGCAAACTTGAGTAGAGCTGTTCCTTTCCTTCATACGATTGATCAAATAGCAACGATATAGGCCCCGCAAAGTGATAGTCCACTCTGCCCTTGCCCGCTGCATCCAGACGTCCTATGTATTTATGGCCTTCCGAATCAGTGGCGACATAGGCCAATCCAGCATAGGGCTCACCCGAGTAAAACTCATCGATGAGTTGAAAACTTGTCCATTTGCCACCGGCAGGACATGTCAGCATGCGGCCGCCTAACGGCGACGGCAGATCCTTTTCAATTGATTCCATCGTGAAACCTCCTTACTCAGTGCAACTTGGATAAATGGTGCAGACTCGGCCATCCGGCATTGTGAAAGTGCTGAAGTCGGTGTAGTTGCCATAACAAAAGGCGTACTGATCCTCAAAGTTGTCGCCTAAGCATCGCTTCCAGCCATTTGGAAAATTTACCCAGGTGTCCCTGAAGTAAGGTTGTTCTTCCCTTGCTACTTTGATTTTCATCCTCACGGTTGTGCCTGGAAGTTGATCGTGGGTGTATGCCGCAAACGGGCGCCCCGGCTGTGGAGTGCCCTGAGCATCGGTTTCCTTGCAGTCGAGTATTTTTCGCAGGATCCTCGGCTTACCTGAGGTGCGAAAAAGCCACTGACATTGGCCATAGAAAATGCTTAGACCTTTATGGTTAAAAGTGCCTTTGTAGCGATCGTCCAATTCCGACCGTATAACAACAGCTGCACTATCAGCGCTAATGTCGCTCCAGTCCTTCCCGTAGGCGGCTCTGATGTCCAGATCAATTCGACGTATTACCATCGGGCAACCATTGGTGGTCTTCCGGATTGCGATTTCGGAAACCGGCTCGTACTTTTCTCGCCAATTCCTGTTGTATCTGTTGGCTGTTTTGCGGAGGTCGATGGCTCTGCAGTTTTCACTACTATTGATCGGCTCATACTCTGCGAGGGCTTCATAGGCGAACCCTGGCGGGAGCTCTGCCGTGAAAGTGAATGTATTTGGCGGTTCGGTTTTGCACCCAGCGATGAGGGCAAGGCAAACAACCAAAGTCGCACTGCGCAGCGCGAGTTCAATCGTCGGGGAGGCCAGTGTTGGAGATTGCAGCTCCTTTTGAATTGATGTCATGGCGAAACCTCCTTATTCCGTACAGCCCGGATAAATGGTGCAGACTCGGCCATCAGGCATTTTGAATGTGCTGAAGTCGGTGTAATTGCCGTTGCAATAGGCATGCGGATCGTCATATCCATCACCCAGGCATCGCTTCCAGCCATTCGGAACTTTCACCCACGTATCCCCCCATCCGGGTTTCTCTTCCTCTGCCAAAGTAATCTTCATCCTCACCGTTTTGCCCGGCAGTTGATCAGGGTTAAAAGCCCCGAAGGTCTTCCCGTAGGCACGTGCTCCTTGGGCATCGACCGTTCTGCAATCCAGGATTTTTCTTAGAATTCGCGGTTTGCCCGAGGTGCGAAACCACCACTCGCACTGACCGTGGAAGGTGCTTTCACCGGCCTCGTTGAATACGCCTTTGAACTGCTCCTCCAGATCATCGCGGATGAAAACCATGGCTTCGTCACCACTGAAGTCGCCCCGTGTTTTGCCATAGCTCGAGTTGATCTCCAGCTCGATTCGCCTCACGACCAACGGACACCCCTTAACAATCTTGCGAATCGTGATCTCGGCATCCGGCTTGTACTCCGTGCGCCACTTGCTGTTGAACACCGGCGCAAGGTTGTCGCGCCTGTCGACCGTGCAGGTCTGGCCTTTCTCGGGTACGTAATAAACCACTGCGACGTAGGCAAACCCCGGTGGTAGATCGGCTGTGAATTTGAAGGTGTTGGGCGGTTTTCCCTGGCAGCCCCCCAGTGCCGCGAAGGCGCCGATCAGGACGATGCTCTTGAGCTGAATCTTCATGAAGGCATCTCCCCGCTCCAGCTCTTCGAAAGCAGGTAAACCCGATCAAAGTGCTCATCCGGCGTTTCGTCCGGTCGGGGTTGCCAATGAGGCGCGAGGGTCGGGGTTTGCAGGCTCTGGATCAGCAGAAATTCCAGCCGCTCCGGCGCCAGCCAGCCCCAGGCTTCGGCCTGTGCCAGTCGCTCGCGTAGCCAGATGTGCGGGTCCTGCGAGCCCGCCAGCCCGGCGTAGGCCTGCACATGCTCGGCCAGCAGAAAACGGTGGGCATTGGCCAGACGAATCTCCATGGCGGGCTGATCGGGCATCGGCAGGTGCAGCCATGGCGGCGAGTCCGGCAGCGGATTGGTGCCGGGCGCTGGGTTGTCGGTGCTTTGCCAATGCGAGCCCTGCCAGTAACACACGCTGATCGCCGGCCCGAGATACGCCGGTAGCGCCTCGACCGGCAGATGTTCCAGCGCCCGTGCCAGCACCCGGTTGTCGTGGAAGCGGTACAGCGCCTGATGCGGACGGGTGCCGACGAGCAGCCGCTCCTGCCAGTGCCTGACCCATGCCTTCAGTTCGCCCTGACCCAGGCTGGCGAGCCAGCCCCAATGGCTGTCGGGCCTGTCGAGCAGGGCGTCGAGGCGACGGTCGTCGGGCTGGTCGAAGGTGAACAGGAACGGGCCGGTGTCCGCCAGTTCGGCGACCACGGTTTCACCGTAGACGCTGGCGTACTGCTCGTAACGGCTGCTCTTCAGCCAGCGCTGGCGCATGTCGCGTTCGTTCTGCGAGTCGAGTACCAGGCACAGGAGGCGATCCGCCCGGTGTTGCTCGATCAGCCAGTGCGGCACAAAGGATTGGCTCATGCGGCGGCTCCCTCGATCAGGCACGCTCCTCCTCGACAGGCCTCGCAGATCGGGCAGAAATCTGCACCCAGCGTTTTGCTGTCAGCCATCAAGGCGGTTTGCGAGGGAGCTACTAGTGGCGGCAGAGGCGTCGATGGCGCCAGGTCTTCAACGCTGTCGGGCAGCAGAATCGGCGCGCGTAGAAAGGCCGCCGGTGCGCCGCCGATCAGCAGGTCGCTGCTACCGAAAAGACCACCGTGATCAAGCACAAAATGCTCGCCACCGACCTTCAGGCTGATGCTTTTTCCGGCCTCCAGTACCAGATGCTCGCCAGCGCTCAAACACACCTGCCCGGCAGCTTCGACCGTCAGCGACTGACCGATCCGGGTGTGGCTGTTCTGGCTGACGTGCAGGTAGTCGCTGGCCTTGAGATGGGTCTTGCGATCACCGGTAATGGTGCGTTGCTCTTCTGCGTGGAGCACGCTGACGCTGTTGCCCTTGATGGTTTCCCGGCGCTGGTTGCCGATATCCAGGTGACTGTCGTGCTCGATCTTCTGCTGCAGATCGCGCTGGGCGCGCAGATAGATCAGTTCCTGACCGGCGCGGTCTTCGATCATCAGCTCATTGAAGCCATTGCTGTCGGGCGTGCTGCGGGACCGGAACACGCTGCGGGTCTTGTGCGCCGGCAATTCATAGGGCACCGGGTTGGCGCTGTTGGCCAGGCAACCGCTGATCACCGGATGGTCGGGATCACCGTTGAGAAACGTCACCAGCACCTCCATGCCCACGCGCGGAATGATCACGCTGCCATGGGCGTTGCCGGCCCAGTTCGTGGTGGTCCGCAACCAGCAACTGCTCTTGTCGTTGTGCCGGCCTTCGCGGTCCCAGAAAAACTGCACCTTGACCCGGCCGTAACTGTCGCAATGGATGTCTTCGCCTTCCGGCCCGGTGACCACGGCGGTCTGGGTACAGCCGATGGAAGGTTTGTCGTAGCGCAACGGCGGGCGATAGATCGCATCCCACGGTGTGGCTTCGAAATGGTTGCGGTAGCCTTGGACGAAGTCGCTTTTATCGCTCACGGCGATGTCGCTGCCGCTTTCTTCGAGCACCTGAGGCTGTTGGCCTTCGTGTTCGATTTCGGTGAGCAGCCAAAGGTCGTTCAATGCGGGGTCGGGGTGTTCTGACAACGACAGGAAATGCCCCGACACCAGCGCCGGTTCGTCGCTGTCACCCTGAGCCACGCGCTCATCGCTGCGATGACGTTCCAGGATTCGTCGGGCGAGCAGTTTGCCGTGCTCCCGGTCGAGGACTCGCCCCGGATAGGCGTAATCCTCCAGATCAGGCTGACAGGTCTCGTTCGGTATCCGCGCGTCGGACTCCAGCACGATGCGCGCCCTTTCGAAATCGTAGGCGCGCCGACTGGCGCGACTGGTGCGGGTATTGAGCCCGCAGTCTAAACGGTGGATCACCGGCCGGTCGGCCACCATCGCGTTGCGCGGTTTGAACGGGGTCGGTCGGGCCAGCCTGGGAAACACGGTCTGGTCGTCGCCGAACACCAGCAGGTGCCTGTCGAGGCTGTGGCGAAAGTGATAGTGCAGGCCGTCTTCCTGGCACAGGCGCTGGATGAAGTGCAGGTCGGATTCGTTGTACTGCACGCAATATTCACGATCCGGCAGGGCCTGGCCGATCTGGAACAGGTAGCCATCCGCGTGAATGCCATGTTCCTGAAGAATCTGCCCGATGATTTGCGCAACGCTCAGGTGCTGAAAAACCCGCTGATTGAAACGATGGCCCAGATTCGTCAGACATGGCGCGAGGGTCAGGTGGTATTGCGTCAGCCGGTACCCGATATCGTCCCTTCCGATGTGCTGGATCTGTCCATGAACGCCATGGCCGTGGTCATCGAAGGCCAGAAAAACCTGCCGGTGCATGAGGCCGGGAAGATCGATGTCCGGTCTCGGGCTGACCAGTTTGACGTCGAAGGAGTAAGGCTGGCTGATGGATTCGGTGCCGGTGAAGGACAGCACCTGCAGGTCGTGTTTAAAGGCGTCGGTGATGAGGCGCAAACGAGCATTGGCATTGAACATCCGTTGTTCCTTGTCCTGTGACAGATTCGGAACAACGCTAACAAGATGAACCGCGAATTTATGTCGGACGTTTCCCAATTCATTCGGTTTAAAAGCCCGGATTACAAGGGCTTTAGCCGCATCCTACGGAATCGCCCTACAAGATTTTCAGAGTGGCGAATCAGTTGAACGAAATGCAGAAATACCCCAACTGCGGATCCCGCCCCAGCGCCGGCACCCGCGACACGAAGATGTCCTCTACCCGACCGAGTTCCGGCAAGTCCAGCGCGCATAAACCGTCGACAAACTCGGTCGGCACCAGGCTGTTGAATTCCAAGCAGAAGGGCATGCGTTCGCTGTAGCGGGTTTTCGCCGCGGGAACCTCATCAAGGTATTCGATCCGAATCGGCAAGGCCGTGCCATCGGGCAGGTAAAGCGTGCGTTGCTGCCCCAGCAACGGCTGGACATGTTGGATCTGCACCGCTTGCAGCATGGTTTGACTCCATTGAAAAAAGAACGGCCGGGGGCCATCAAGCCCCCGGCGTTTACTCAGTTGCGCGACGGGAACAGACCGTTCAGGGCAATGCTGAAGTTAAGGACCAGGGCCGGGTTCAAGACCTGCATTGGCTGACTGCCGCCAGTGGAGGAAATGTCTCCGGTAACGGTGGTGGTCACACCCTTGAGCGGTACCGGTGTGGCACCTTGGGCGTCGGAATAGATATTCGCCGAACCAGGGCCGCCGCCGGACGCGCCGATGTACGAATTGGTGGCGGTGGGCACAGTCGCCGGATTGCTGGCGGGTACTGCCAGCGAAAGGGCGGTGTTGGCCGTCAGGCCGGTCATGGCGTGGGTGTGATTGGGCATGTTGGCGATGGTGGCGGTGACGCTTTCTGTGCCGTACACCTCACCGATGACGCGCGGCGTCAGGCCCAGTCCGGTGCCTTGTGCGACGGGCACGCGACCTTGCAGGTTGGGCAGTTGAAAGTTGGTCGTGCCATTGCCGCCGTAGTAAGTGCCCAGCAAGGCGAACAGCGCCTGGTATTGCGAGATGCCCAGGATTTGCCCGTTGCACAAGGCCCAGCCACTCGGGGCGAAGTTGAAGGCGAACGGTTGAATCGTACCCATAAAGACTTCCATGGTTCCTCATCCTTCTGTTGTGTGGTCGGCGCGCCGCGCGGTCGCCCTTGTTGTCGGGCCGGTCGAAACGTTGTGCTGACTCCTTCCTTTTGCGCGGGCAGGTCACGCCACGCCGTAGCGTAGACCCGGATCGACGGACTTGCCGGACGTCGTCGTGGCCGCGCGTCGACTGTGGTGCTGGCCTACAGTGTTGGCAGTTGATGACGCAATTGTGTTCGCAAAAACGCTGAGGGGAGGTTGATGGAGGTCCTTCGCGAGACACCGCTGGGAGATACTCAAGATCCGTTCGCCGCACCGAATGCCGGTGTCCGGCGCCTGTTGCGCTGGGCGCGCGAGCACTGGTTGATACCGATCCTGCTGCTGGCCACCGTGGTGCGTTTTTATGACCTGACGGCTGCCGCGATCTGGGGCGATGAAGGTTCGAGCCTGCTGCTGGCGCGCTATTCGCCGGGCGGGATCTGGACGCATGCCGCGTTCGATGTGCATCCGCCGCTGTATTTCATGCTGCTGCACGGCTGGATCGGCGTGTTCGGCGACGGCCTCCTGGCCATTCGCAGCTTCAGCGCACTGGCCGGCATCGCCACGGTCGGACTCGGCGTGAGCCTGGTCGACCGGCTGGCCACTCGCCGCGCGGCGATCATCGCAGGGGTGTTGCTGGCGCTGCTGCCGACGGCGGTACGCTACAGCCAGGAAGTGCGCATGTATGCGTTGCTTGGTTTGCTGCTGATCGGTGCGACGCTGGTGCTGGTCAAGTGGATCCGGCGCCCGCAGCGTCACCGCTATCTGCTGATCTATGCGCTGCTGATGACGGCGGCGTTGTACACCCACTATTTCGCCGTGCTGGCGGCGCTGAGCCATTGGCTGTATCTGGGGTTGATCCGGCTGTTGCCGGGTTATCGCCTGAAGCATCTCCAGCGCAAGGATTGGTGGCTGGCCAATCTCGCCATCGTCGTGCTCTACTTGCCGTGGCTACCGAACCTGATCGACCTGCTGCAACACATGGACGCGCTCAAGGCCGGCGGCGATGTGGGCTGGGAAGATCCGGTGACCCTGTCTTCGCTGTCGTCGATGATCTGGCTCTGGTTGATTCAGGACGAGGGCGAACATCTCCCGTTGCTGCTGTTCGGGGGTGTGCCCCTGGCTTTGCTGGTGCTGGCGGCTGTCGCCGTCGCCCGTGATCGCAGCGTGAACCATGGCAGCGTGCTGCTGGCGGTCTACACCGGCGTGCCGTTGTTGCTGGTGTTCGCCGTGTCTTTCATTACGCCGATGTTCATCGAGCGTTACCTGACTGCCTACGCGCTGGGGTTGCCGATGCTGGCGGCGCTGGCCATCGACCGGCTCTACAGCAGCGTGCGCGTGCTGGCGATGGCGGTGCTGCTGTCGCTGGTCGGGGTCGAGATGATCGGGGTGAACAACAACGCCACGGTCGACCGCAATGACCAGTTCAACGTCATGGTCGATTACGTCAACCGCCACTTCGCCAGCGGCGACCGGATCGTCACCAGCGACATGCTCTGGTACCTCAGTTACGTCTATTACAACCGCACTGAGGCTCAAGTCCGGCTGTTTACGCCGCCCACTGCCGAAGGGCGCTCGACTCGCCCGAACCATTACGGTTTCGGCACGCTGGTGTCCGATGAGGTTTACCTTGATCGGTTGGGAGACCTGCCGAAGGACAGTGCCCGGGTCTGGTTGATCGGTGATCTGGACATGGAAGTATCCGATCCATTTCTGCCCTTGCCTGCGACCTGGCAACTGCGGGATCAGGTGCACGCGGGCGGGGCGAAAGCGCGACTTTTCTCGGTGCAGACGCCCGATGGATCGGGAGAGAACTGACTTAAACGCTTCACCATTTTATTCGCGATAAATACGAAGTTTTTAAGTCCGTTTTGCTCTTTTCTGATATCAAAACACTACTAGTCGAATGGGTATTGTTGGATTACGCTCATCAGACAAAAGGACTTACAAATACGGTGAAGGGATTGCAGCAGTTCCACTTTATCTCCGGCTTGCCGCGCTCAGGTTCTACCCTCCTTTCTGCAATCCTCCTGCAGAACCCGCGTTTTCATGCCGGCATGACCAGTCCGGTCGGCGCGCTGTTCTCCGGTGTCCTTGAACAATGCAGTGCCGGCAGCGAATTCGGCGCGGTGATCGACACCGACATGCGCCGCCGCCTTTTGCGCGGTCTGTTCGATTCCTACTACGCCGACAAGGCCGACAAACCGGTGGTGTTCGACACCAACCGCCAGTGGTCTGCGCGACTGCCGGCCATCAACGACCTGTTCCCTCAAGCCAAGGTCATCGCCTGTGTGCGCAACGTCGCCTGGGTGATGGACAGCCTGGAGCGGCTGTACCGCGCCAATCCTTTCGAAAACACCAAGCTGTTCGGCGATGCGGTCGAGCGCAACACGGTCTACAGCCGCTGCGAAACCCTGGCCCAGCGCAATCGCCTGGTGGGTTTTGCCTGGGCGGCGCTCAAGGAAGCCTATTACGGCGAGCACGCCGATTCGCTGCTGATCGTCGATTACGACCTGCTGACCCAAGCCCCGGAGCGGGTGCTGCGGCTGGTCTACGACTTCATCGGCGAACCCTGGTTCGAGCACGATTTCGAGCACCTGGCCTATGACGCGCCAGAGTTCGACCAGGCCCTCGGTGTGGCTGGCCTGCACAAGGTCAAACCCAAGGTCGCCCTGCAGTCGCGGCGCACGATCCTGCCGCCGGACCTTTTCAAGCAATACGCCGATCTGTCCTTCTGGCTCGATGGCTCAGCCAGCGCTGCCAATGTCATTCGTATGAAGTCCGACGCCGCGATCAGTTGATCGCGGCGTTTTCATTGATGCGTCAACAACTGTGTTCGAGTCCGGGTGAGCAACATGTGGTGGAGCAAGCAAAAGTCGCGGGTTACCGAAGGCCAACGGACGCTGGCGGCGCCCATGATCATGTCGCTCGAACCGCGCATGCTGTTCGACGGCGCCGTTGCGGCCACCGTCGCCGACACCGCCGCCCAGGCTGACAGCCATGCCACCGCCGACGCCGCGAAAGCACCGGCCGCCGACCACCCGAGCGCCAGCAAGGACACCCATGGTCAGGCCGATGCTACGCCCGCCGCCAGCCCGGTAGCCGTGCCGGGGCAGAGCGTGGTGTTCGTCGATTCCCGGGTCAAGGATGCCGACAGCCTGCTCAAGGGCGTGGCCCCTGGCACGCAAGTGGTCAAGCTCGATGCCGGCAAGGACGGTTTGCAGCAGATCGCCGATTATCTCGACCAGCATCAGGGCGTGAGCTCGGTGCAGATCATCGCCCATGGCAATGCCGGTGACCTGTGGCTGGGCAACAGTTATCTGTCGGCCGACAACGTTGCCCAGCGCAGCGCGATCCTGGCGGAAATCGGCAAGGACATGAACGCTGGCGGCGACATCCTGATCTACGGCTGTTACACCGCCGAAGGGGATCGTGGCCTGAGCTTCGTCGACTCGCTGGCGCAGCTGACCGGCCGCGACGTGGCCGCCTCCAGCAACCGCACGGGCTTGGGCGGCGACTGGGATCTGGAGATCGCCACCGGCACCATCGAAAGTGCCAACGTGCTGTCGACCCAGGCGATGAGCGAATACCAGTGGGGCCTGGCCACCTGGACCGCCACCAACAATGCCAACACCGGGGTCGGCTCGCTGCGCGCAGCGCTGGCGTCGGCGCAGAACGGCGACATCGTGACCTTCAGCTCCGGGATGACGGTGCAGCTCACCTCGGAATTGCTGATCAACAAGAACATCACCGTCGATGGTGACCTGAACAATGACGGGGTTGCCGACGTCACGCTCGATGGCCAATACCGGACCCGAGTGGTGGAAATCACCTCCGGCAGCACGGTGACCCTGGATGGTCTGGTCATTACCCGTGGCCTGGTTTCGGGCAACGGCGGTAATGGCGGCTACGGCGCAACCGGTGCCATGGGCGGGGGGATTTTCAACGCCGGTATCCTCACGTTGAACAACGTTACGGTGACCAGCAACGCGGCAGCCGGTGGTGGTGGTGGCGGAGGGGTCACCAGTGCGTATTACGGCGGCGGTGGCGGCGGTGGCGGCGGGATTGGCGGTCAGGGTGGCGGTCATGGTGGCACGGCCGGACCGGGCACCGGCACCCTTGGCGGGCAGGCCGGCAGCGGCGGCGTCGGCGGGTACGGCGGTGGCTACGACGCGACGCACATGGGGGGGCGCGGGGGCAGCAGCACGGGCGGTGCCGGCGGGCTGGGGGTGTCCTACTACAGCAACGGCGGCAATGGCGGCACGGCCACCAACGGCACGATTTCCATTGGCGGCGGCGGTGGCGGCGCAGGCTGGGACAAGGTCGGCGGCGCCGGCGGCAATGCCGCCGGTGGCATTTACAATGCTTCGACCGGCACCCTGAAAATCGTCGGCACCTCGGTCATCAGCAACAACCTCGGTGCGGGGGGCGGCGGTGGTGGTGGCGGCGGACTGGGCAGCAATGCTTCCAACGGCGGCATCGCCGGGCGCGGCGTCGGCGCCATCTGGAACCAGGGCGGCACGGTGCTTATCACGGCGGCCAACTTCGCCGCCATCAGCGGCAACGCCGCAGGCAGCGGTGCCGGTGGTACGGCATCGGGTGGTGGCACAAACGGTACTTCACCGGCCGCTGTCTCGACGATCTACAACAACGGCGGCACGCTCAACACCGCCTACGTGGAGCCGCCGACCGCGACTATCGTGATGGCCGACACGGCCCTGAAAATCGGCGAAACCTCGCTGGTCACCATCACCTTCAGCCGGGCAGTCACCGGGTTTACCAACGCCGACCTGACCATCGCCAACGGCACGCTGACATTGGTCAGCAGCAGCGACGGCGGCCTGACCTGGACGGCAACCTTCACGCCGACCAACAACATTACCGACAGCACCAACCTGATCACCCTCGACAACACCGGGGTGACCGCGATCAACGACGGCGTGGCGGGTGTCGGTACGACCAACTCCGTCAACTACGCCATCGACACCGCGCGGCCGACCGTGACCATCGTGATGTCCGATACGGCGTTGAAGATCGGCGATACGTCGCTGGTGACTTTCACCTTCAGTGAAGCGGTGACCGGTTTCACCAACGCCGATCTGTCTATCGCCAACGGCACGTTGAGCGCAGTGAGCAGCAGCGACGGCGGCATCACCTGGACCGGAACGTTCACCCCGAGCGCCAGCATCAGCGATACCACCAACCTGATTACCCTGGACAACACCGGTATCGCCGACCTTGCCGGTAACGCCGGCACCGGCACCACCGATTCGGTCAATTATGCGATCGATACCGTGCGGCCGACGGCAACCATTGTGGTGGCCGACACCAATCTGGCGGCCGGTGAAACCTCGCTGGTGACCATCACCTTCAGCGAAGCGGTCAGCGGTTTCACCAACGCCGACCTGACGATCGCCAACGGTACGCTGAGCGCGGTCAGCAGCAGCGACGGCGGCATCACCTGGACGGCGACGTTCACGCCGGCGGCGGGCATCACCGATACCACCAACCTGATCACCCTGGATAACACCGGCATCACCGACCTGGCAGGCAATGCCGGCAGCGGCACCACCGATTCCAACAACTATGCGGTCGACAGTCAGCGTCCGACGGCGACCATCGTCATGAGCGACATTGACCTGCGTCCCGGCGAAACCGCGCTGGTGACCATCACCTTCAGCGAGGCGGTGACCGGTTTCGACAACTCTGACCTGAGCGTCGCCAACGGCACGCTGAGCAATGTCTCGTCGAGCGACGGGGGCCTCACCTGGACGGCCACCTTCACGCCGAACATCGGTGTCAGCGACCTGACCAACCTGATTGTCCTGAACAACACCGGTATCACCGACCTGGCCGGCAACACCGGCACTGGCACCACCAACTCGGCCAATTACCAAGTGCAGACCCAGGTGCCGACTGCCACCATCGTGGTAGCCGACCCTGCGCTCAAGGCCGGGGAAACCTCGCTGGTTACCATCACTTTCAGC
>NZ_RRZJ01000040.1:0-45583 GCF_004368175.1 Pseudomonas sp. CH235 | reverse complement strand
CCCTGCCGGCGAACAAAACCCGCAGCGTCTTCAAAACCCTCAGCTCCCCGGGCGGCGGTGGCTACAACGAACTGCGCATCGAAGACAAAAAAGGCGCCGAACAAATCTTCATCCACGCCCAGCGCGACTGGGATGAAAACGTCGAACACGACCAGAAGATCCGCGTTGGGAATGAACGTCACGACACTGTGGTGAAGAACACCTACACCGAGCTGAAGGCTGAAGAACACCGCACCACGATTTCCGATCGCAAAGTGGAAGTGAAAGCCAGCGATCACCTGACCGTTAACCAGGACCAGCACATCAAACTCGGCACCGCTCAGTTGACCAGTGCAGGCAAGGAAATCCACCTCAAGGCCGGGGACAAAATGGTCATCGAGGCCGGCAGCGAACTGACCCTCCAGGCGGGTGGCAGCTTCATCAAACTCGATGGCGGCGGCATCACGGTGGTCGGGCCGGTGGTGAAGATCAACGCCGGTGGCTCGGCGGGAACAGGTTCCGGGATTGCGATCCTGATGCCGCTGCTGCCGATCCCTGCGCCGTCGGCCAAGGCCGGCAATCTCATGGCGCCCGCGCAACCGGGCGTATTGCCGACCAAGCCCGAGCCACGGGAATACTTCTTCGACATTACCCTGACCGATGTGCCCGGCGATGAAGGTTTCCCGCTGGCCCACACCCTCTGGCAGATCGTCCAGGACGGCGTGGATCAACCGTTGCTCGAAGGTCAGACCGACGAGAACGGACGCGTCAATATCGACGAACCGCAACGCCTGAAACTCTCCAAAGCTTATGCCGAAGCCGGCCCGTTGTGGCTGTGCTATCCGGGGCAACGCGTGCCCGTGGCCCTGCATGACGAACCGGCGGATGCGGACAAGGAGCGCTTCGCTCTCGCTGCCCTCGACTTTCATGACAGCACCCACCACCGCACCATCAACACCGCCAGCAACGAACGCAGCAAGCAGGACTTGCTCACCGACGGCGACTTGTACAGCCGCCTGCACAGCACGGACGAATGACCATGACGGATTCCGCTACCCCCTACAACGGCGTTCGCCACAAGGAAGTCAGCCAGATCAACACGGCCGCCGGCAAAGCGCTGCCCGCCGTCAACGCGCCGGACTTTTTCATACAGGACAAGTCCGCCTTCGCGCCGAAGCGCAGTGGCAACCAGGTACGTTTTTTCACCACTGGCGAGGATTACTACAAGGATCTGGCCAAGAAAATCGCCAAGGCCGAAACCTCGATTTTCATCACTGGCTGGCAGGTCAACTACGATGTGACCCTGGACGGCAAGCAGACCTTGTGGGAGTGCTTGTACAACGCCCTCCAGGCGCACCCGACACTGAAAGTCTTTGTCATGCCGTGGCTGAGCCCGGCGGCAAGCGTCGGCACTCATGACTTCGAAACCATGCTCGCGGTTTTCCAGCTCAACGCCGGGCTGAAAGTGCCGCGCGCCTTCTGCACCCCGGCCATCCAGCAAAGCGACATGAAGGGTCTGGGCTCGACATTTTCCCATCACCAAAAGTGCGTGGTGATCGACAACAAGATCGGCTATGTCGGCGGTATCGACCTGGCCTACGGTCGTCGAGATGACAACAACTTCAGCCTCAGCGCCGTCGACCGTCAGGGTAACGATGCGTATAACCCGGGGATTCCGCACCTGGGCTGGATGGACATGAACAAGCACGTCAGTCGAGCCGGCCTGCTGCTGGGCACGCTGTTCGACCTGTCCAAACCGCTGGCCGAAACGACCATCGGCACAGAAAACACCAACATCAAACTGGCGTTGCCCCGTCGCGCCAGCGTGATCAACGCCATCGCGGCGATTCAGAACTTCTTCGCAAGTCCCCCACTGCCCGTTCTGGACCGGGCAATGAAGGCTGGCAAAAGTCTGAAGGAGTCCGTGTCCTCCATCGATCCTTTGGCCAGGCCCAGGGAATATCTGACCGACGCGGCCATCCGCAATATCACCGCGCTGATCAAACACAACTGGACGCGCCTGCCGCTGGCCGAACCGCTCAAAGGCCAGGCTCAAGTGTGGATTCGCGAAGTCGAAACCAGCGCCGGCAATTTGCAGGCTTCCGTGCGTCTGAAGAGTTACGAGCTGATCAACAACTGGACGAACTCGACCGATCTCGGCCGTCTTGTCGCGATGTTCTGCGACAAGGGTTACGACGCGATGCCCGCAGAGAAAATGGGTTGGCTGAACAACATCGGCCAATTGACCACTTCATTGCTCGGGCACTTTTACGCGTTGCTGCAAGACCGCGTGGCCAATCACCGGGAGCCCTTTGAATATCTCAAACACCAACCGCAGCCGCTGGCTTCGGCAGATTACAGCCGGCTGGACAAGGATCAGCCGCGCATGCCGTGGCAGGACGTTCATAGCCGCATCGAAGGGCCGTCGGTGTACGACCTGTCGCGCAACTTCATCGACCGCTGGAACGGCCAACAGGCTTACATCGCCGAGATCAAGAGCCTGGAAAAAACCACCGTCATCGTCGCCCTGATGGAGTGGGTCAACACGCTGGTCAGGGACGCCGGCCTGCCCCATCACCTGGATCTCAACAATCAGATCAACCTGAAGCTGCCCATGCCCAAACCGGTCTGGATCGATCAGGCCCCGACCCTGCCGACGCCACCGCAGACAGCGCAAGGCGGAGTCAGCGTGCAAGTGCTGCGCAGCGCTTCAGCCGCGATGACCACTCAGGAAGCCAAGGGTCGAGACATGGCCAGGGTCAACCTGCCGCTGCCCGAGGGTTTCAACGTGGGCGGGGTCCAGGACAACTGCCTGCGCGCCATGCTGCAGACCATTTCCAGTGCCCAGCACTTCATCTACATCGAGAACCAGTTCTTCCAGACCGACTTCGGTGACGAGGGCGAGCTGGCGGAAGGCCGGCCGCTGTCCGGCCCGATGGCCAGCCTGCGCGACCCGTCCACCTTGAACGAGAATTTCGTCGCCCGGATCAAACTGCGTGAAGCGATGGAAGACCAGGACTTCACCCAGATCGACTGGAAAGAAGTCAACGCCATCAGCAAGGAGCCCGGCGAAGAGGCCCGCACCTTTCTCAAAAGTTTTCTGACGATCTGGCAGACCAACGCACAGGGCTGGCTGACGCAGAAACTGGGGAAAGAACAGAAGCTCACCAACACCATTGGCAAGGCGCTGGCCGACCGCATCGGTCGGGCGATTGCCGAAAACCGTCCTTTTCACGTGTACCTGATTTTGCCGGTGCATCCGGAAGGTGCGCTGAACGTGCTGAACCTCATGCACCAGGTTCACCTGACCATGCAAAGTCTGGTGTTTGGCGAACAGAGTCTGGTCAAACGCATTCAACGGCACATGGCGATAAAGGACATGATGGATCGCGGGGCGAGCAAGGAAGAGGCCGGGAAGATTATTGAGCGGGTGGATACCAACAAAAAGCCCGTCTACGCCCAACAGGACTGGTCAAAATATTTGACCCTGCTCAACCTGCGCACTTGGGATACGCTTGGCGATCGCGTGGTCACTGAACAGATCTACGTGCACAGCAAGTTGTTGATCGCGGATGATCGTGTAGCGATTCTCGGCAGCGCCAACATCAATGACCGCAGTCAATGCGGGACACGTGACTCTGAGCTGGCAGTCATTGTGCGCGATAGCGAATCGACTGACGCCAAGCTGGACGGCAAACACAACCAGAAGGTAGGGAAGACAATCAATAAATTGCGCAAGGATTTGTGGAAGAAGCACTTCGGAATGAGTCAGGCGAAGCAAAATGGCCCTGTGGCTCACTTTTCTGTTTCGGACGAAGTTCTCGATCAGCCTGCTGCTGAAAAGACCTGGAGAGCGATCCAGAATCAGGCTGCTGACAACACCAAAGCTTATGAACTTGCCTTCAGCTTTATCCCGCGAAATTTCAGTCGATTACAAGTAATCGAATCATCCACGATCCAAATGTACCAGAGCGGATTTCCAGCCCCAATCTGGCCAACCTGGACATATCGCTCAACTTTGTATCTCGATCAAGGCGGCCAGATATCGGACCCATTGCCCCATGAACAAGGTTTTTGGGAAAGCAAGACCTTGGCTGGAGTAAAAACGTATCCCGCCCCTATCGGGATTCAAGGATTCATCACGGCGTTACCTATCAACTGGACAAAAGGTGAGAATAACGATTCGGGATTGAACCTGACGATCATTGCTCACCATGACGATAAGAAGAACGATGTTCGCATCGCAAGCGCGAGCAAGACGCCCCATTCAAATGAGCACAATTCATGATACGAGTCATCATTGCCTTCACCAGCCTGCTGCTTGGCGCTCAGTCAGCTTGGGCTGAATCCAAGCTGCAAGAGTGCTTGGGACGCATGCGATTCCAGTCGCCAGAAAAGTTTGAGTGGGCAACCTTCGCGATCGAACGCAGCAACATGAAAAGTGCCGGCGGCCATGTTTTTTCGAAAAATGTTCACGCAGTGAGCGACTTCGTTAGTTACAACTACGACGATCTGACCATCAGAGTCAGCGATATTACGACCCGTGAAAATTTCGACAGGGAACGTAATGCCATCATCCATGAAACCGAACTCTATAAAAAAAACTTAGAGGAAGATCTCAAAACCAATGAGCGTCTGCTGGAAACGATCAAGCGAATGAAATACAGCGCCGACATCGTCAAAAACCACGAAAACGAAATCACCAAACTGGAAGACCAGATACGACAGACCAAAACCTATGAACACGACCTGGGCATCCCCGATTCCCACGTTCTGGGCAGCAAGGAAACGCCCTACGAATTCCTGCTCTGGCGCAACAACCGGGTGTTCTACTTCAACATGAACAAACCCGCCGAAAACTCCGCACAACGGATCAAGGACCTTGCCGCCCGCTTCGAAGCCCGCGACCTCTATGAAGTACCCGAAGGCCCCGGCGTCTGTATGCCTTACGGCTTTATCCATGACGACGGCAAAACCGGTTTCAGTGTCAAGAACAGCCTGCGCTTTACCAGCACTCCGAACGTGATCATGAGTTTGATCAATGCCTCGCAAAACGATCCGACCAAACCAACCCGTGGCACCTACGACACCGACTACCGCCCCGGCTACGACGCCGAAATCTGGAAAAAGTCGAAGATCATGGAGAAGTTCTACATCGGCGATCGCATGACCACCCTCGAAGGCTGGCGTCTTGACCCTCGTCCGGAAACCACCGAACAGGATCGCGCCTGGTTCGCCATCGCCCATGTTGGCGGTCTGGCGAGCCCGCTGATCGCAGCGCAGATGTTCACTTTCCAGAAAGGCACCGACGGCCTGAAAGATCTGGTGCCACCGCCCGAGGCGGTCGTACCGCGCTTTTTGAAGTTGACGCAAAGTATCCGTGAGCAGTGAGAGTCGGGTCGTGAACATGAAGCCACATCGAAGTAAGCACAGTTCATGAACCGAATCTTCTTTTCCTTCGCAGTTCTGCTGCTGGGCAGTCAGTCAGCACTTGCGGAACCTGCCTTGCACGAATGTCTGGGACGTACCAGATTCGAGTCACCGGAAGCATTCGAGTGGGCAACGTTTGCTATCGAACGTAGCAACATGAAAGGTGCAGGAGGACACGTATTTTCCAAGAATGTGCATGCGGTGGGCGACTACGTTAGTTATGACTTTGACGAACTCACCATCAGAGTCAGCGATGCCACGACACGTGAAAATTTTGAAAGACAACGCAACGCCATCGTTCACGAAACCGAACTCTACAAAAAGCGCCTCGAGGACAAGCTTGAAACCAACAAGGACCTTTTGGTATCGATCAAGGAGATGAACTATTCCCGTGACCAAGTGAAAAAGCAGGAGGAACAAATCAAAAAACTGGAAGAGCAAATACCCAAAGTAAAAAAATACGAACACGATCTAGGTATCCCCGACTCCTACGTCATGGGCGGCGAAAATATCCCCTACGAATTCCTGCTCTGGCGCAACAACCGGGTGTTCTACTTCAACATGAACAAACCCGCCGAAAACTCCGCACAACGGATCAAGGACCTTGCCGCGCGTTTCGAAGCCCGCGACCTCTATCAAGTCCCCGAAGGCCCCGGCGTCTGTATGCCCTACGGATTTATCCATGACGACGGCAAAACCGGTTTCAACGTCAAGAACAGCCTGCGCTTTACCAGCACGCCCAACGTCATCATGAGCCTGATCAACGCCTCACTCGGCAACCACGCCAAACCCACCGACGGCACCTACGATACCGACTACCGCCCCGGCTACGACGCCGAAATCTGGAAAAAGTCGAAGATCATGGAGAAGTTCTACATCGGCGATCGCATGACCACCCTAGAAGGCTGGCGTCTTGACCCTCGTCCGGAAACCACCGAACAGGATCGCGCCTGGTCCGCCATCGCCCATGTCGGCGGTCTCGCGAGCCCGCTGATCGCAGCGCAGATGTTCACTTTCCAGAAAGGCACCGACGGCCTGAAAGATCTGGTGCCACCGCCCGAGGCGGTCGTTCCGCGCTTTTTGAAGTTGACGCAAAGCATCCGTGAGCAGTGAAACGCTGTCACCGATCAGCCGAATCGGGAACTCAAGGTCGCGGCCCATGGACTGATGTGCAACGATGTTGCCCTGCATCACGCCATTGACCGCAAGACCAAGGACGTTTCATGACTGCCATCAACACCCCGCCGCCCCTCGCCCCCGGACGTCTGCAACAGATGTCCACGCGCATCGCTTTCTTCATTGCCGGGCTCGGCATCGCCGCGTGGGCGCCGTTGGTGCCCTACGCCAAGGCGCGGGCCGGGCTCGATGAAGGCACGTTGGGGTTGCTGTTGCTGTGCCTTGGTGTTGGTTCGATTCTGGCGATGCCGCTGGCGGGGATTCTGGCCACGCGGTTTGGCTGTCGGAAGGTGGCTACCGGCGGCACGCTGCTGATCTGCGCGGCGTTGCCGTTGCTGGCGACGGTGTCGTCGATTCCGGCGCTGATCGCCACGTTGTTCATGTTCGGCGCCGGACTGGGCACGGTGGATTCGACGGTGAACCTGCAAGCGGTGATCGTCGAGCGGGCCAGCGGCAAGAACATGATGTCTGGGTTCCACGGCCTGTTCAGCCTCGGCGGGATCGTCGGCGCAGCGGGCGTGAGCGCCCTGCTCGGTCTCGGGTTGTCGCCACTGGCGGCGATGCTGGTGGTGGTCGTGGTGCTGATCGCGGCGCTGTTCAAGGCGGTGCCGCACATGTTGCCTTACGGCAGTGAAAGCTCGGGCCCGGCGTTCGCAGTGCCCCACGGAATCGTGCTGTTCATCGGCGGCATGTGCTTCATCGTGTTCCTTACCGAAGGCGCGGCGCTGGACTGGAGCGCGGTGTTCCTGGCGCAGGAACGCGGGATCGACACCGCCTATGCCGGGCTGGGTTACGCAGCGTTCGCGTTGACCATGACGGCCGGCCGTTTGACCGGTGACCGGATCGTCCGCGCACTGGGCGCAACCCGGATCATTCTGTTTGGCGGACTACTGGCAGCGGCGGGATTGTTTCTGGCGACGTTCGCCCCGAGCTGGCAAGCCGCGCTGCTGGGCTATGCGCTGGTCGGTGCCGGCTGTTCGAATATCGTGCCGGTGCTGTACACGGCGGTGGGCAAACAGACGGTGATGCCGGAAAGCATCGCCGTGCCGGCAATTACCACGCTGGGTTATGCAGGGATTCTGGCAGGGCCGGCGGTGATCGGCTTTGTCGCCCATGCCAGCAGTTTGAGTTTCGCCTTCGGGCTGATGGCGACGTTGCTGGTGGCGGTGGCGATTGGCGGGAAAGCGCTGAAGGTCTGAGCTGGATCGTTCCCACGTCGAGACGCGGGAACGATCAGTGCAGATCAGAAACCGACGCTGGCCTGCACGAAGAACGTCCGTGGCGTGCCCACGTAGATTCCCGAGTTGTTGTCGCTGGAGCGGGTGAAGTACTGCTTGTCGAAGATGTTTTTCACCCCGGCGCCGAGCTTCAGGTTCGACAGCTGTGCACCGAAGTCATAGCCGCCGCGCACGTTCCAGGTCACGTAGCCCGGAATGTCGCCGTACTGCCCGTCCGCCGTGCCTTCGGTGATGTAGTTGCCATTGAAGCTGCCGTCAGCATTCACGCCGGTACCCGGCGAGCGCTGTTTGGACTGGGCGAAACCGTCGATGTTGTAGGTCCAGCGGTTGATGTCGTAACGCAGGCCGACGGTGGCCACCTGACGCGAGTAGAACGGCAGGTCGCGGCCCTTGAAGCCCGGGATTTCGCCTTCATAGGTCGCGCGGGTATAAGTGAAACCGGCGTTGGCGGTCAGGCCGTCGAGGCGTGGATCGAGCGCCGCCATGTCGTAATGCACCGACGCTTCGATCCCCTGGTGCTTGGTCGCGCCGAGGTTGGTCCAGCCCACGTCGTTGCTGATGTATTGCAGTTCGTCATCGAAGTCGATGTAGAACAGCGTCACTTCCCCGCCCCACACGTCATCGTTGTAGCGCGTGCCGATTTCGTAAGTCTTGGCTTTCTCCGGCTCCAGGCCGTTGGCGGTCTGATCACCCGAGCCGCCCTGGCCGAGCTGGAAATATTGCAGGCTGCCGAACGACGTCTCGTAGTTGGCGAACAGTTTCCACGCATCGGACAGGTGATACATCACGCTCAGGGCCGGCAACGGCTCGTTGCTTTCGATGCTGCGGTTTTTCTCGGGGACGGGTTTGCCGGCGGTGTCGAGCACAGCGCGATCATGCCAGTCGGTACTGATGTGTTCGAAGCGAATGCCCGGGGTCACGGTCCAGTTGCCGACGTCGATCTTGTTGTCGATGTAGACCGAGTTGGCCTCGGTGCCGCCGGTACGGTCCTGGAACACATGACCGTCGGAGGTCTTGGTGACCACCGGCTCGTTGTTGACCAGCGCCAGGCGGCTCGACTGCTCGTGCATCGCCTCTTTCAAATAACGGTAACCGACGCTGACTTCCTGGGTGGTCGGGCCGACGTCAAACACACGCGAAACACGCGGCTCGATGCCCAGCGTGTAGTAGGAGCGCGGGAACGAGCTGAGGGTTTTCTGATCGCGGGCGGCGATGGTGCTGCCGCGAAAGCTGTCGGAATAGTAGGTCAGCACTTCTGCCTGGGTGCGCTCGTCGATCTGCCGGATCCACTTGAACGACACGTCCTTGCGGCGGCCGCTGAAGCCGTCGTAGTCGCGGTCGGACTGGAACGGTTTGTCGTCGTACTGCTTTTGCGTCAGGCCGCCGGGCATGTCGGCGCTGGCGTCGTAGTAGTGGAAGTTGAGGCTGAAATCGTCCTGATCGGTCGGTGCCCAGTGGGTCTTGAGGATCACGTCGTCGATGTCGTTGCCATTGTTGCGCTCGCGGTAACCGTTGCCGTTGACGCCCGAGTACAACAGCGCCATGCCGATGCCGTTGTCGGCAGTGCCGCCGAGGAACGCGGTGTCGATGTGTTTCCAGCCACCGTGCTGCGAGGTTTCCAGGGTGGTGCCGATTTCACCGGTGGTTTTTTCCGGGATCGCGCGGGTCACGAAGTTGATCACGCCGCCGACGTTCTGCGGCCCGTAACGCACGGAGCCGGCACCACGAACCACATCGATGCTGTCGAGGTTGCCGGAAGAAATCGGCGCCATCGACAGTTGTGGCTGACCGTACGGGGCGAACGCGGCCGGCACGCCATCAATCAATACGGTCGAGCGTGGCGACAGGCGCGACGTCAAACCCCGTACGCCGACGTTCAGCGAAATATCGCTGCCGCCGGTGCCGTTGGCTTCCTGCACCTGCACGCCCGGCACGCGGCGCAGCACGTCGCCGACGTTCATCGCGCCCTGCTCGACCATCGCTTCGCGACGGATCACCGTGCGCGCGCCGGGGTGGTTCTGCACCACGGCGGCGTCGGCGTCACCGAGCCAGTCGCCGACCACTTTGATGTCGGTCACGCCCAGCTCCAGCGGGCCGTTGGCGGCGGAAGTCGGGGCCGGGGACAAGGTCACCGAGCCTTCATTGATCTGATAATCCAGACCGCTGCCTTGCAGCAATTGGCGCAGGGCCTGCTCCGGAGAAAGATTGCCGTCCACCGCCGGGGCCTGTTTGCCGGCAACCAGGTCCGGGCTGAAAAACACCTGCAACGAGGTTTGCTGGCCCAGTTCACTCAGGGCCTGACCCAACGGCTGTGCGCGGATGTGAATGGCTTCGGCGGCAAAAGCCATCGGCACGGCGGCGTTGACCGCCAGCGCAAGAGCCAGCGGTAACCAAGGGGATTTATTGTTTTTGGCGGTGGAGTTTTTCACGTCGAACGGAGTCCTGTGGATCGCAAGAGTGTGCGGCTGTTAATGCAAACCAGTTGCAGTTGAACAGGAAGACGACGAACTCGAAAAAAACCTGAATGTTATTTTGAAATTATTTCCTGGCTGCCGTCGGCAAGGGTGCGCACGGCCACCGGAAGGATGCTCGGCAAGGCCTTGAGCAAGGCATCGGTGTTGTCGGATTTGAACACGCTGGTCAGGCGCAAATTGGCCACGGCGGGGTTGGCGACCTTCAGCGGCTTGTCGCGATAGCGCGACACTTCCTCGGCGACTTCGCTGAGGCTGGCGTTGTTGAACACCAGTTTGCCGCTGCGCCAGGCTGTCAGCTCCGCCGGGTTGACCGCGTAGGCCGGCGTTACTTTGCCCTGTGCATCGATCCGCGTGCCGAGGCCGGCAGTGAGGCTGATGAAATCGGCATCGGCCGCACCGAGACCCTGCACCCTGACCGTGCCCTGCTCCACCGCGACCCGGGTCTGCGTCACATCGCGGCGCACATCGAAACGAGTGCCAGTCACCGTGACCTTGCCGCTGCCGGCCTCGACCACGAACGGGCGAGAAGTATCGTGCTCGACGCTGAACATCGCTTCGCCTTCAGTCAGCTCGATGAGCCGCCGATCCTTCTCGAAACGCACCTGCAAACGGCTGCGGCTGTTAAGGTCGATTACCGAACCGTCCGGCAGCGCGACATGCTTGCGCTCGCCCAGCGCGGTGGCGAATTCGGCGCTGTAACCTTGCGGGTGATTCAGACCGCTGAACAGACCGAGCCCGAGCGCCACCGCGACCACGCTGGCCGCCACGGCATAACGCAACAACGGACGGCGTTCGCGCCGTGCCGGCGGGGTTTCGCACAAAGCTTTGAGGCGTGGCGCCGGCAGCAGATCCGCCGCCGTCCACAAGCCCTGGAGCAACTGGAATTCGTCACGGTGCTGGGGATGTTCGTTCAGCCACGCGTCGAAGCGCTGCTGTTCGTCGACACTGACGGCCGGCTCCTGCAAACGCACAAACCAGAGTGCCGCGTCATCGCGCACCGTTGTTTGCCCGCACGCGCAATCACGAGTATCCATCATGGAATGTCCTGTTTGGCTGGGGATGAAAAGACGCCGCGGCTCATGATTGCGCCCCGTCCAGGCGATCACGCAGATGCCGCAGGGTGCGGATCATATACTTTTCCACCATGTTCTTGGACAGGCCCAGGCGCTCGGCGATTTCCGCCTGGGTCAGGCCTTCGATCTTCTGCCAGACGAAGATACGTCGACAGTTGACCGGAAGCTCCGTGAGCGCGCGTTCGATGGAATCGGCCAGCTGGATCGCATGCATGTAATGCTCCGGATCGCCGCTCGGCGACTCACTGAGATCGATCGCCTCCGACTCCATGGCGCCCCGCCGGTCCTCACGCCGATAGCCGTCCACCGCGATGTTGCGCGCGGTCTGATGCAAATACGCCCGGGGTTGCTGCACCGTCGACGAATCGGATTCGAGCACCCGCACAAAGGTGTCGTGCGCCAGATCCTCGGCCTGCGAGCGATTGCGCAGGCGACGGGTCCAGGTGCCGATCAACTCTTCGTAATGCTCGAGAAAGCCGGGTCTGCGGGGCAGCATGGGGATCATTGCGGCGTGCTGAAGAAAGGGGCGTGAATAGTAATGCTTCCTATTAAGCCGAAGCAATGGATTCCTCGGGAATGCCGACGAAGCTGTTTCCTTCTATCAATCCGGCGCTCTAACCCGCGGCAATCCCTGCCTTGCGCGGGCAGAACCACCCGTGCATCAGACCCGCCTGAAAGAACTGGACCGGCGCCTCGAACCCGGACGACTCGATCAGACTGGCGACCTGCGGCACCGGCAGAATCGCCACATCCCGGGCATACGCCGTGCGCGCTCGTTCGAGCATTTGCGGCGGCACCTGGGCCGAAGCCATCAGCGTCATCCAGTGACGCAGCAATGCTTCATAGGCCGGGGATTGAGTATCCGAGGCCAGATCAGCATTCGCCAGAATCCCACCCGGTACCAGACGACGGGCAATCTCACGGAAAAAGTCGATACGCACCTGAGGGTCGAGCAAAAACTGCGACACCAGAAAACAGGTTGCGCCGTCGTAACCGGATTCATCCGTCAGCGTATCGAGGTAGCCTTCGTGAAAATGGCAGCGGGAGAGAAAACCGCCCTCTGTCGCTCGCTGACGGCACACGTCGAGCATGGCGCCCGAAGGGTCGACTGCGGTGAATTGCCAGCCGGGAAACTGCTGCGCCAGATGGGCCATTTCCACACCGGTGCCCACGCCGACGCAGAGTATCCGGGCATTCTCCGGCAGGCCCGCGAACACTGAATCCAGCAGCAGATACAGGGCATCACGAAGGGGCGCCATGCCGCTCCACTGTTTGTCATAGACGGCGGACTGCTGGTCGAACAAGGCCTTGAGTGCTTGATTGTCCATGGAAAACCTTCCTCTGCATCATGATCGCGGTGAAGTTTCATTATCGCAGGGCTGTCAAGACCTCCCCGATACAGCCTGAGATTGATCATTCCACCCATCAACTGGTCGCAATCCATCAACCCCACCCTCGCGCCGCACCCTAGATTAGATCCCACAACAACACGCCGTGGAGATCGCCTCATGCACAGTTTCCAGACCCGCAAGCAGCACAGTCCGGTCGACGCCTGGGATCAGCAGGATCCGGAGCAGGCCTTCACCCTGCCCTCGCGTTATTTCTACGACGACAGCCTGTTCCGTGCCGAGCGCGACAACATTTTCATGAGGGCCTGGCATGTCGCCGGGCATGTCAGTGAGTTCGCCGAGCCGGGGCAGTTCGTCGTCACGGATCTGTTCGACCAGAGCGTGGTGGTGGCGAAGAATCGGCAGGGGCAGATCCATGGTTTTCACAACGTCTGCCAGCATCGCGGCAATCGCCTGCTCGAAGAACGCCGTGGCACTACCGGCGGCGTGGTGCGCTGCGCCTATCACTCGTGGTGCTATGAAATGGACGGCAGCCTGCGCGGTGCGCCGCGTTGCGAGCGGATGAAGAATTTCGAGCTGGCGCAGTTCAACATTCCACAGGTGCGCACGGAAGAACTCGGCGGCTTCGTCTACTTCAACCTCGATCCGAATGCGCCGTCGCTGCGGGATCTGTTCCCCGGTGCCGACGAAGAAATGCGCCGGGTGTTTCCAGACCTGGCCGACATGCATCTGATCGAGGAACAAGACGTGATCGTGCCGGCCAACTGGAAAGTGATCATGGACAATTCCATCGAGGGCTATCACTTCAAGCTGTCCGGCCCGTGCCACATCGACCTCGCCCGGCTGATCGATTTCAAGGGTTACCAGTTGATCAAACGCGACAACTGGTGGACCTACGCCGCACCGGCCAATCTGTCGGCGACCGAGGCCTATGGCGTGCCGCTGAAAAGCGAACTGAACCCGCAGGAATGTTTCTTCAACATCGGCCTGTGGCCGAACAACACCTTCTACACCTTCCCGTTCTCCGAGCTTCTCGGCTCGTTCATCATGATTCCGCTCGACGCCGAGCGCTCGCTGCTGCGCTTCGGTTACTACTCCAGCAACCCCGAAACCGCCGCCGTCAGCACGGCGTGCATGAAGTGGATGAACGGAGACCTCGGCCCCGAAGACATCGCCCTGAACATCTCGGTGCAAAAGGGCCTGCGCTCGCTCGGTTACGACCAGGGCCGCTACATGATCGACGCCCAGCGCAGCAATGAAAGCGAGCATCTGGTGCATCACTTTCATCGTCTGGTGTTCAACGGTATTCACGGCCATTGCGTGGACTGATCCGCCCTTCCCTCGTCATTTGTCTGAACGGAGCAAACCATGGACGAAACCGGGTTTGATTACCTGATCGTGGGCGCCGGTTCGGCCGGTTGCGTGTTGGCCAATCGCTTGAGCGAAGACCCGAACGTGCGCATCCTGCTGCTGGAGGCCGGGCCCGAGGACAAGAGCTGGACGATCGACATGCCGTCCGCCATGGGCCTTGTGGTGGGTGGGTCGCGCTATAACTGGAGTTATCAGTCGGAGCCCGAGCCGTACCTCGACGGCCGCCGAATCGGCACGCCGAGAGGCCGCACCCTCGGCGGTTCATCGTCGATCAACGGCATGGTCTACATCCGTGGCCATGCCCGGGATTACGACGGCTGGGCCGAGCAAGGCTGCGTTGGCTGGAGCTATCGCGAGGTACTGCCGTACTTCAAGCGAGCGCAGACTCACGCCGGCGGTGGCGATGACTATCGCGGCGGCGACGGCCATTTGCACGTCACTCCCGGCGATGTAGAAATACCATTGTGCGCGGCGTTCATCGCGGCCGGGGCCGAGGCCGGTTATGGCGTCAGCGAGGACTTGAACGGCTATCGTCAGGAAGCCTTCGGCCCGGTGGATCGCACTACACGCAACGGTCGGCGCTGGAGCGCTTCGCGCGGTTATCTGAGCGAAGCACTGGCTCGGGGCAATGTGCGCGTGGTCACCGATGCGTTGGTGCTACGCATTCTGTTCGAGGGCCGGCAAGCGGTCGGGATTGATTATGAACAGAACGGCGAAACGAACACCGTCCGCGCTCGCCGGGAAGTGTTGCTGACGGCCGGGGCGATCAATTCGCCGCAGTTGCTGTTGCTCTCGGGCGTCGGCCCGGCGGCGGAACTGCGTGACCTCGGGATCGGCGTCGTGCACGACCTGCCCGGCGTCGGTAAACGCCTCAACGATCACCCGGACGCGGTGGTGCAATTTCGCTGCAAACAACCGGTGTCGCTGTATCGCTGGACCACCGCGCCGGGTAAATGGTGGATTGGCGCGCGCTGGTTCGTCCGTCACGACGGCCTGGCGGCGAGCAATCACTTCGAGGCCGGTGCGTTCCTGCGTTCCCGAGCCGGCGTCGAACACCCGGACCTGCAACTGACCTTCATGCCGCTGGCGGTGCAACCGGGCAGCGTCGAGCTGGTGCCGACCCACGCGTTCCAGATCCACATCGACCTGATGCGCCCCACCAGCCTGGGCAGCGTGACCCTGCACAGCGCCGAACCGCGGCGGCCGCCGAGGATTCTGTTCAACTACCTGAAGACCGCGCAGGACCGTGCCGACATGCGCGCCGGCGCTCGGCTGGTGCGGGAAATCATCGAGCAACCGGCGATGGCGCCGTTCAAGGGCGAAGAGCTGGTGCCGGGCCGTTCGGTGCAGACCGACAACGAACTCGATGCCTGGGCGCGGCAGGTCACGGAAACCGGCTACCATGCCAGCGGCACCTGCAAGATGGGGCCGGCGGGCGACCCTGAAGCGGTGGTCGATCCGCAACTGCGAGTGCATGGCCTCGACGGCTTGCGGGTGGTGGACGCGTCGATCATGCCGGCGATCGTCAGCGGCAACACTAACGCACCGACGGTGATGATCGCGGAAAAGGCCAGCGACCTGATCCGTAACCTCACGCCGTTGCCAGCCCTCGATGTACCGGTGTGGATCAACCCGCACTGGCAGACCGAACAACGATGAAGCAGAGATGGCGATGACCCGATCCGCTGAAGCTGTACCGCGCAATGAAGCACCGCTGCGAGTGGCGGTGCTGTTGCTGCCGGCGTTTTCCAATTTCGGTCTGGCGGCAGTGCTCGAACCGCTGGCCATCGCCAACTGGTTGAGCCAGCGCACGCTGTTCGAGTGGACGTTGCTGTCGTTGCAGCCGGGCCCGGTGACGGCCAGCAACGGTCTGGCGAGCATCGCCGAGGACGGCTTGAACAACGAGCAGGCCTTCGACGCCTGCGTGGTACTGGCCAGTTTCGAGGTGCATCAACACAGCCGCAATCCGGCGCTCAAGAGTTGGCTGCGCAAGCAGGCGCTGTTCGGCGCGATCTTGATCGGCGTGGAAACCGGCACCGAACTGCTGGCCGCCGCCGGTGTGCTCGACGGCTACGAAGCGGCGGTGCATTGGGACAACCTGCAGGGTTTTCAGGAGAGTTACCCCAAGGTCCGCGCCCGACCGCAGCTCTATACCCTCGAACGTCAGCGCCTGACCTGCGCCGGCGCGACCACCATTCTCGACATGCTGCTGGGCTGGATCGGCCAGCGTTTCGATGCGGATCTGGCCCGGGAAATCGGCCTGCACCTGTTGATGGGCCAGATGCGCGCGCCGGCGGACAATCAGCTCGACGGCGGTCTGGGCAACAGCGGGATGTACGGCAACAAGATCCGCCGTGCCGTGCAACTGATGGAAAAGGCTCTGGAAGAACCGCTGGACTGCGAGGCGATTGCCAGCGAAGTTGGCCTGTCGCGACGGCAACTCGAGCGCCAGTTCAAACATCAGACCGGGCTCTCGCCGCTCAAGTACTACATCACCCTGCGCCTGGCCCGGGCGCACAACCTGTTGCAACAGACGCAGATGAGCGTGGCCCAGGTGGCGGCGTGTTCCGGGTTTGGCTCGCTGGAGCATTTCTCCCGCACTTACCGCGCACGCTTTGGTTGCCCGCCGAGTGAGGATCGGCGCCAGGCGTGGAGTGCGCCGGTGATGCGCCAGCCGTTGAG
The DNA here is from genome assembly GCF_004368175.1 of Pseudomonas sp. CH235. Taxonomy (NCBI): domain Bacteria; kingdom Pseudomonadati; phylum Pseudomonadota; class Gammaproteobacteria; order Pseudomonadales; family Pseudomonadaceae; genus Pseudomonas; species Pseudomonas sp. CH235. The sequence goes on along the minus strand of NZ_RRZJ01000040.1, from coordinate 28,811 downwards.
CAAGGCACCTTGAAACGAAGAGCGGCCATTCACCCGTGACGTTGCGCAAGCCTTGCTGGCAAAAAAATGCCTGCAACAGGCAGGCATTGTTGAAACTCGGACGTTCAGTTGTGCGTTCGGACCTCGTCGCACGATTGACCACTTGAATTCATTAACCGGACCACTACCGATGCAGTGTTCCCCATTACGCCATTGATCAGGTAGTTATAACGAACCGAGCCATTTCCAATGAGTTTGATTTTGTTCCATTCCTTAAAGCAATCAACGGAGCCATTCTCGATGTCAGCCCGTGTTACATTTCGGCTCAATGATGTCGAAGCGCCCTGGATGGGTACCTCACCTTCGGAATCACTGCATCCCTGAAATTTGCCGATGAACTCGTCACCCACTTTCGCCTCATTTGACAACGCCCCCACTTCTACCGAAATGCCGTTAATTTGAGGTTTTGAGCTGCAGTTAATCACACCGTTAAACAAGTCTTTAAAATGAATATCAGCCATTTCTGTTGCTCCATGAATTGATTGGTTTGATGCTCGCACAGGTTAAATTGAAACCACGCGCCTCAAGCCAATCGTCGTCCCTTATCAGCTTTTTGCACACTGTCAGAACTGACAGTCATTCAATACCCATTCGCTATAACAATTTGTTCTTTCCAGCCAAACTCAATTTCACTGTGGCGCGAATCCGCGCGGGTTCTGGATCAGCCATCCGAGAACCCATCGCTAATTCAGCTGGCGATAGACCGGTTCCTCTTCGTCGAGGATGCCCATCAATGCATTGAAATGCTTATCCGCAAACCCCGGATAATCCAGCCATTGCCGACACGTCTTGCGCGCCACTTCATCGCTGGCCACGCGCAATTCCTGCCCGGTCGCCAGTGCGGTGATATACACCTCGCACGCCCGTTCGAAGTAATACAGATCATCAAACGCCTGAGCCACGCTCGGCGCCGCGACCAGCAATCCATGATTGCCCATCAGCAGGATCGGCTTGTCACCGAGCAGCCTGCTCACCCGCTCCGCCTCTTCCCCAAGACCCATGCCATCGAATCCTTCGTCAATCGCCACCCGCTCGAAAAACCGCATGCTGTTCTGCTCGATCGGTGGCAGGCGCGAGTCCTTCAGGCATGCTAGCGTCGTCGCGTATCTGCTGTGGGTATGGAGGATGCAACGGGCCTGGGGCTGGTTGCGGTGCAAGGCACTGTGCAAGGCCCACGCGGTTTTGTCCGGGGAGTCCGGGCAGTCGAGACTGGACGGATCGTCGGCATTGAGCAACAGCAGATCACTAGCACGGATCCGCGAGAAGTGTTTGCCGTAGGGGTTGATCAGAAACTCGCCACCGTCCTGCGAAGTGGCCACGCTGAAGTGATTGGCGATGGATTCGTGCAGGTTCAAACGCGCGGCCCAGCGCAGGGCGCAGGCCAGCTGGATTCTCAGGTGTTCGACGTTGTCGTGCATGGCGCGGCCTCCCGGTTTCACCCGAGTGTAGAGCGCATGCTTTCATCGACTTGACGGGAAACGACAGTGGCTGCCGTTTTGAGCCGGGTGTCCATCAGAAACGGGAGCGAGCACGCTCGCTCCCGCCGGTTTCACTGACGGTAAATCAGCCTTTTTCGTCGATCCCGGCTTGCAGGGGCTGACTGTCCAGATGACCGCTCAGGGTCACCGGGCCGACTTTCAGGTTGCCGTTTTCAAGGGACACCTTCGGTGCGTTTTCTTCGGTTTTATGTGGCAGGTCGAGGCCGGCTTTCACGCCGTAGTCGAGGTTGCTCAGATCGCTGCTGCTGACCTTCGAACCACCCAGATCGACCTTGCCTTCGGCGGCGGAAATCCGCGCGCCGGTCAGCTGGGTAGCGCCGCCGACAGCGAGGTTCACACCCTGACTAGCGCTGATGCCGGAGGCCTGTTTGACGCTGTCCTTGTGCGCGTATTCGCCTCCGGCTTTCAGCGTTGGCTTGTAGTCGGTGCCCGCGAGTTTGCCCTTGTCGTCGGCCGGGGTTTTCTTGGCGGTCAGGCCCAGATCCACGTCGACCTTGGCGTGAGTGCTGGAGTCCTGACGGCTTTCGACCGACAGATCACCCGCCACATTGCCGCTGACGTTGCGCGCATCAATCCGCGCGCCGCTCAGGCTCGCATCACCGCCACTGTTCAACACCACCCTGTCAGCCTTGATCTGGCTGTTCTGCTGGGTGGTGCCTTGCAGGTAATCCACGCCGACCTTGGCCCCGGCATTGAAGCCGTGATCGCTGCTGACTTTTTCATCGGCGGCGGTCGGTGTGCTTTTGCTCAGATTGCCACCGGCATTCAACGCCACATTCCAGTTGTTGCGGTTGTCGGTGGATTGCGCGGATTCCTGAACGAAACCGCCCTTCTGCGCATCGATGCTGACGTTCGGCGCGCTGACCTGAGTGCCTTGCAGGTGCACCGAATTGCCGCTCAGGGCGATGCCGTTCTGGCTGTTAAGCTGACCACCGCTGAGGGTCTGGGTGTTCTCGTTGACCCGACCGATGTTGAAGTTGCCGCTGAGATTGCCGCCCTGATCGCGGCTCTTCTCGCTGCTGGTTTTGCTGCCGCCCGCCTTCAGGCCGCCGCCGAGATTGCTGCCGGTGGCGACGTGCGAGTCGGTGGCCGCTTGCAGGTCGAGTTTGCCGTCGGCCTTCAGGTCGATAGCACCAACGCTGTCGATCTTCGTGCCCTGCTGCACCTGATTGCCGCCGCTGCTCAATTGCACCGGGCCGTTGCCATTGATACTGGCTACGTGGGCCTGGGTGTCGGTGGTCTTGTTGCCTTTGTGATCGAGCTGGAACCCGGCGCCGAGATCGACTTTGGTGCCGTCGGTGCCCGGCAAGGTGCCGACGGTCAGCGAACCGTTGCCACGCAGGCTGGAGCTGTCGCTGCTCTGGCGGTCGTTGGCCTGATTGAGAGCCAGATCGCCGCCGGTCTTGACGCTGACACCGCCCTGCCCGCCATCGAAACGGCTGCCTTCGAACTGTGCATCGCCGCCGACATTGATGCTCACGCCCTGATTGCCAGCGTAACCGCCAACCGCCGCCGTAGAGCTATCCTTGCTCGACTGGCTGCTGCCACCCGCGCCGCTGCCGGCCACGTTCACGTCTTCACCAGTCTTGGTGTAGACGCGCACGTCGACCTTGGCATCCACCGTTTTTTCGGTGCTGCTGTGGGTGTTGTTCGCGGCATCGGCCACCAGTTTGTCGGCGCCGATGTTCACTTTGCCGGCGCTGGCGTTGTACTGGGTGCCCTGGTCGTGCAGCGTGCCGCCGACCTTCACGTCCACGGTCTTGCCGTCGAACCGGCTGACCACAGCGTTGCTGCCTTGCTCGGTTTTATCGGCGCTGGCATGACCGATTGCCACGTCGATACCGACGTTCGGCTGACCGAGATTGGTCAGTGCGTCCTTGTCCGGCACCTTGCCGCCGAGCACGTCTTTCACCGCACCGGCAATCGGCCGGGCGATGTCTTTGTACTCGACGTTGGCGCCGATGTCCGCCGACCAGTTGCTCTCGCTGTGAGTGCTGCTTTCGGTGTTGCTGGCGGCACGGTTGTCCACTTGGTTAGCGGCGACGTTCAGGCCGTTGCCGGCCTTCAGTTGCGCGCCTTCGGTGGCGAGTTTGTCAGCGTTGATGTTCAGGCTGCCGCTGCTCTGCACGCCGGTGGTTTGCGCGGTGGTTTTAGCGGTGGTGTCCTGCGAAGTGCTGTGCGAGAAATCCACGCCGCTGCCCGCGCGGTCGAGGCCGCCGGTGTAGTAGAAACCGCCGCCGGTGCTGCGGGTTTCGGTCGAGGTGTTGTGGCTGTCCTGCTCGGCCAGCAGCGAGACGTTCTTGCCGCTCAGGGTGGTGTCGCCGGCGGTAGATTTCACCTCGGCGCCCTTGAGCGTCACATCGCCGCCCGCCTTCACTTGCACAGTGCCGCCGCTGAGGCTGGAACCCTGCTGCGTGACGTCGTTGGCGGTGACGGTTTGCGCCTTGTCTTCGTAATGCACGCCGGCGCGATACTGCCCCGCCGTCTGCTCCTTGGCGTAAGCGTCGAAACCACGGGTCTGCGTGCTGTTGCTGCTGTCGTGGGTGTTCTGCGTCGAATGCACATTCACATCACCCGCCGCATCCGCCGTCAGCGAACCGCCGGCCTTGACCGTAGAACCAGCGAGTTCGATGTCCTTGGCGCTCTTGAGCTTGAGGTTGCTGTCGGAAGCCAGCTCGCTGCGCACCGTGGTGCTGTCCTTGCTGTTCTGCCGGGACTCGTCCTTGGTGATGCCGAAGAACTTGCTGTCCTTGTCGTGGTTGTTGCTGTGCGAAGTGTCCTGCACGCCGTCGATGGTCAGCGAACCGTTGTCGCTGATCACGCTGGCGTCCTTGCCGCCGCGCACCTGGCTGCCGCTGATGCGCACGTCGTCAGCCTTGACCAACAGTTTGCCGGCCGCGTTGATCTTGCTGCCCTGATGCTGGGTCTGGCCCTTGTCGGCGTCGCCGGTCTTGCCGAAGAAACCGCCGCCGACCAGATCACCGGAATAGCGGTTGTCGCTGCTGCGGTTGGTGCGGGTCGCGGTGGTGATTTCCACCTGTTTGCCGGCCAGTTGCAGATCGCCGGCGCTGTTCAATTCAGCGCCTTCGGAGCGCAACAGTGCGGCGGTTTGCAGGGCAATGTTGCCGGCCTTCAGCTGGCTGGTGATGCTGCGCTGCTCTTCGCTGCTGCTGTCCCAATCGGCTTTCCACAGGTGTTTGCGGTGCTTGCCCTGATCGGTCTGGGTGTGGCTTTCAGTGGCGGCGGTCAGGCGCAGATCGCCGCCGCTTTGCACGATGAGGTTGTTCTTCGCGTCGACCTTGGCGGCTTTCAGTTCGGTGTCTTTGCCGGACGAGAGTTGCGCGTCGCGGCTGGCGACGATCTGGCTGCCGTGCTGGCGCGAATCGCTGTCGGTCTTGGTGCGCTCGTAAGTTTCCCAGGTGATGCCGATGGTGCTGTTGTTCCAGTTTTCGCGCTGTTCCTGAAGCTTGCGGCTTTCGACGGTGGTCAGGGTCAGATTGCGCTTGGCATCGACCTTCACGTCGCGACCGCTGACGTCGGCGGCGGCCAGCGTCAGGTCCTTGCCGCTGTGCAGGCCGACGTCGCCCTGGCTGCTGCGGATGCCGGCGCGGGTCACGTCGAGGCTGTCCGGAATCGCCTGACCGCTGACGCTCAAGTCGCCCGCCGAACGAATCTGCACGCCGTCACGTCCTGCGACTTGCACCGCGCCGACCTTCACGCCCGCGCCTTCAGCGGTGCTGACGATGTTGATGCGCCCGGCCTGCATCGCGCCGAACAGGCTGGCGTCGATCCGTTGATCGGTGGTGTTGCCCGCCGGGTCCACGGCTTTCACCTGGCCGCTGGCGTAGTCGATCTGATTGCGCCCGACGGTGAGGTTCAGTTGATCGCGAGCGCTGATTGCGCCCTGGCTGTCGATGCGCGGCGCGATCAGGTTGATCGAGCCTTCACCGTTACGCAGCCCGCCGCCCTGGATCTGCAACTGACCGGTGGCGTCGCGGGTGCTCAGGGCTTGCAGCTTGCCGTCGTTCAGCTCGGGCCGGCCGACCACCAGATTGGCGTTCGGCGTGTTGATGAAACTGCCGCCATTCACCGAAATGCCGTTCGGGTTGGCGAGCACGTAGTCGGCGGCGCGACCGAAGATTTCCTGGGCGCCGTTGATGGCCGAAGGGTTGCGGCTGATCACTTCGTTGAGGATCACGCTCGCGGCCTGGCCCTGCAATTGCGGGTTGGCCGCCAGTTGCCCGGCGAGCTGCGATTGCCCGGCCTGCAAGGCGTTGTTCAACACCAGGCCCTGTCGGTCGACGTTGTAGTCGAGGAATTGGTTATGCGAAAGCCCCGAGCCGTTGGGCGCGACGATGTTGACGATCGGGACGCCGCCCTGGGTCTGCAGTTGCGCGGTGCCGCCGGGGCCGGGCGCGACCACCACGCCGCCGGCCATGGCGCCCGGCAGGTGAGCGACCAGGAACAGGCTGGCGATGGCCCAACGCAGTTTGCCCCGTGGGGAAAGATGAAACGCAAAGGTATTCATTGGCATAAAAAACTCTCCATGTAGTGCGGCATCACGTTGCGCGTTGAGTTGAAGGCCACGGCTGTCGCGCTCAGGTCCGATGGCTGTTGTTCACTGACGTTCATATCTGTATTCCGACCCGCATCAGCCAGGTTTCAGGCTCGCGGTGCAGGCCGGTCGGGGTGTTCAGGCTGCGTTGATAATCGACGTCCACTTGCAGGTTTTTCCAGCCCAGATTGAGGCCGATGCTGGCGCCGCTCAGGCGTTGAACCGGGGCGCCGTGATCGGCCTTGATCCAGCCGTGGTCGAGGCCGACACGCGGGGTGAGCTGCACTGGCAAATCGGTGCGCAGCGGCAGGCGCAGAGTGTTGCGCCAGATCGCGCCGCTGGCACCGGACGCACTGCTGACCCGATAACCGCGCACAGCGGAATCGTCGGTGCCGAGCAACTGTTCGATGGCTGGCAGCGGATCCGGGCTGTACTGCAAATTGAGCTGGCTCTGCCATTGCCAGGCTTGCGCGCCGAGCTGGCCGTTGCGCCACTGGCTGAGGCCGGCGCGGTACTTGCGAAACTGTGCCTTGGGCAGGTTTTTGACCTGACGATCGGCATCGTCGTCGGCGCCCAGCCAGCGCAAACCCTGGGCGTAATTGACGTCGAGGTTCCACACCGCGCGGTCGAGCCAGAACAGATTGAGCCCGGCCTCGGCCACGGTCAGGGTCGGGCTCTGGATGCCGAGGCGGACGCTTTCCAGATAGCTGTCGACATCCTTGTGCGCCAGTTGCAGATTGGCGCTGAGCTGATGGCTCTGGTCGCGCCACAACACCCGGTCGGCGCGCAGGCTGAGTTGATCGGTGATGCCGGTGCTGTGAAAAGTCAGCGTGCTGAGCTTGAACGGCGCGCGGTATTCGGCGTGGCTGGCGAAAGTGCTGAACGTCCAGTAACCGTAGGGAATCGCGTAATAGAGGCTGGCGTTGCGGCTGTAGCGGTCGCCCTGATTGAGGGTGTCGCTGGCGCTGAGGCTCAACAGGTCGTTGAGTTCGAGCGGGCTATCGAGGGTCAGGCTCAGTGTGTCGCGATCACGACCGGTACTGGCGCTGCCGAGGTTGTCCACGCCCAGGCCCAAGCTCCAGCGCGACTGCCCCGAGGTGCGCGATCGCAAGATGATTTTCGACGCACCGGGCTGGCTGCCGGGGGCGATGTCGGCGGTAAGATCGAGCGAGCGCAGGCGGTTCAACTGATCCAGACCCTGCTCCAGATCCCGCAGGTTCAGCGGCTTGCCGAGCATGCCCGGGAATGCACCGCCGAGGGACACCGGCAGGCTCTGGTCGGCCAGTTCGATGGACTCGATGTAGCCTTCGTCGATCAGGATATCCAGCGATTGCCCGGCTACCGGCGCGCTGCTCAGGTAAGGCCGACTGGCGATGTAGCCCTTCTCCACGTACAGCGCGGTAATGGTCGCCAGCAGATGGTTGATCTGGCCGACGCCCATGCACGGCGCCAGCAGCGGTTTGATCCGGGCGTTGAGTTTGTCTTTGTCGATCAGCGTGACACCACCGATACGCGTACCGCTCAAGGGCCAGCAGCGCTCATCGGGTTTGATCGACTCAGGAATGGCCGGAGTGGCAGGCGTCGGGCCGAACGCGCCGCGCTCCAGTTGCCGCTTGCGCTGTTCGAGTTGCAGCTGTTGCAGATCGCGCTGTTGCAGTTGTTGCTGGCGCAGCACTTCCTGGCCAGGGGCTGGAGTTTCGGCGGCGAGAACGCTGGGCGCACACACACTCAACAACAAGGCCGACAACAGCGGGCGAGGCAGGGAACGACTACGAGAAACAGCGCAAAGCGAATACGGCACTCAACATCCTTGCAATCAACTGGCTTAATGCCACCCCATCAATAGCGGTGATAGTCAGAGCCTTCCTACACAAATGCAAGACGCTTCCTACGGCGCTTACATTTCTTAAACAAATGGTCAGCTTCTTCTTTCGACAGTCTTCATCTGACGATCGGCGACAAAAATCAATTGCCACAAAATATTACTCGCGTCATATTACGGTCGTAATAGCCATTCCGCTTCTTCAGGTATTACGCCATGACCAGCATGCCCACCGTAGAACCCGATCTCGCCGTTCCGGTCAGCGCCCCCAAACCTCCCCTGCTCAAACGCCTGCTGTTGCCGACTGCGGGTCTGGCCGCGCTGGTGTTCGCCGGGCTGTACGCCGTGCATTGGTGGGGCACGGGGCGATTTCTCGAGGAAACCGACGATGCCTACATCGGCGGCGACGTCACGGTGATCGGGCCGAAAGTCGCCGGTTACATCGAGGAAGTGCTGGTCAGCGACAACCAAAGGGTGAAGGCCGGCGACGTGTTGATCCGCCTCGATGCCCGCGACTACCGCGCCAATCTGGCCAAGGCTGAAGGCGCGGTCGCCGCCGAAGAGGCGCTGCTGGCCAACCTCGACGCCACCGAACAACTGCAGCAAGCGGTGATCGGTCAGGCCCGCGCCGGGATCGATGCCGCCAGCGCCGAAACCGCCCGTTCGCGAGATGACAACGCACGCTACAAACGCCTGGTGACCACCAATGCAGTCTCGGTGGAAAGTGCACAACGGGCCGACGCCACCTTCAAGACCGCGCAAGCCTTGAGCGCCAAAGCCCAGGCCGAACTGCTGGCCGCGCAGCGCCAGCTCACCGTGATCGAAACCCAGAAACAACAGGCCCGCGCCGCCCTCCAGCAAGCCCGGGCCGAGCGTGATCTGGCGCAACTCAACCTCGGCTACACCGAACTGCGCGCCCCGGTCGACGGCGTGATCGGCAACCGCCGCGCGCGGGTCGGCGCTTATGCGCAGGCCGGTTCGCAGCAGCTGTCAGTGGTGCCGGCCAGCGGCCTGTGGGTCGATGCGAACTTCAAGGAAGACCAACTGGCGCGGATGAAACCCGGCCAGCGCGTGAGCATCCGCGCCGACGTGTTGTCCGGCCAGGAATTCCACGGTCGCCTCGACAGCCTCGCCCCCGCCACCGGTTCGCAATTCAGCGTGCTACCGCCGGAAAACGCCACCGGCAACTTCACCAAAATCGTCCAGCGCGTGCCGGTGCGGATCCTGCTCGACCCGGCGGACGGCGTGCTCGGCCACTTGCGTCCGGGCCTGTCGGTGACCGCTGAAGTCGACACCCGCGCCCAGCCTGAAACCACCGCCGTGGCCAGCGCGCCATGAGCACCGCCCTCACCGCCTCCGCGCAGCCGTTCAATGCTGCCGAAATGGCGACGGCGACCAAAGTGTTCGCCTTCGCCACCATGTGCATCGGCATGTTCATCGCGCTGCTGGACATCCAGATCGTCTCGGCCTCGCTGCGCGATATCGGCGGCGGGTTGTCCGCCGGCACCGATGAAACGGCGTGGGTGCAGACCAGTTACCTGATCGCAGAAATCATCGTGATCCCGTTGTCGGGCTGGCTGTCGCGGGTGTTTTCGACGCGCTGGCTGTTCTGCGCTTCAGCGGTCGGCTTCACCCTCGCCAGCCTGCTCTGCGGCATCGCCTGGAACATCCAGAGCATGATCGCCTTTCGCGCGCTGCAAGGTTTTCTCGGCGGGTCGATGATTCCGCTGGTGTTCACCACGGCGTTCTTTTTCTTCACCGGCAAACAGCGGGTAATCGCCGCTGCCACCATCGGCGCCGTGGCTTCGCTGGCGCCAACATTAGGCCCAGTGATCGGCGGCTGGATCACCGACATTTCCTCCTGGCACTGGCTGTTCTACATCAACCTCGTGCCGGGGATTTTCGTCGCCGTGGCAGTGCCGATGCTGGTCAAGATTGATCAGCCGGAACTGTCGCTGCTCAAGGGCGCGGACTATTTGAGCATGGTGTTTCTGGCGCTGTTTCTCGGTTGCTTGGAATACACCCTCGAAGAGGGCCCGCGGTGGAACTGGTTCAGCGATCAGACCATCCTGACCACCGCGTGGATCAGTGGACTCGCAGGGCTGGCCTTCATCGGCCGCACGCTGCACGTGGCTAATCCGATCGTCGACCTGCGCGCGCTCAAGGATCGCAACTTCGCCCTCGGCTGCTTCTTTTCCTTCGTCACCGGGATCGGCCTGTTCGCGACGATTTACCTGACGCCGCTGTTTCTCGGCCGGGTGCGCGGGTACGGCGCGCTGGACATTGGTCTGGCGGTTTTCTCCACCGGGGTGTTCCAGATCATGGCGATTCCGCTGTACGCCTTTCTGGCCAATCGCATCGATCTGCGCTGGATCATGATGGCGGGCCTGGCGTTGTTCGCGTTGTCGATGTGGGAATTCAGTCCGATCACCCATGACTGGGGCGCCGGAGAATTGCTGCTGCCGCAAGCCCTGCGCGGAATCGCCCAGCAACTGGCGGTGCCGCCGGCGGTGACATTGACGTTGGGTGGCCTGGCACCGGCGCGGCTCAAGCATGCGTCGGGCCTGTTCAACCTGATGCGAAACCTGGGCGGTGCAATCGGGATTGCGGCGTGCGCGACCATTCTCAACGACCGCACCAACCTGCACTTCACCCGGTTGGCGGAGCATCTGAACAGCAGCAACGAAGCAGTGAATCAATGGCTGGCCCAGGTCGGCGGCAACTTTGCCGCGCTGGGTCAGAGCGGCGATGTCGGCCTCACCGCCAGCCTGCGTCAGCTATGGCTGCTGACCTACCGTGAAGCGCAAACGCAAACCTACGGCGACACGTTCCTGATGATCATGGTGTGCTTCGGCATCGCCACGGCGATGGTGCCCTTGATGCGCAAGGTGCAACCACCGGCCGCGCCGAGTGCCGATGCACATTGATCGATCAGGCTTGCGGGGTTTTACGAAAGCCGACGGCCAGGCGGTTCCAGCTGTTGATGGTGCTGATCGCCACAGTCAGGTCGACCATTTCTTTGGGCGAGAACTGGGCAGCGACTGCTTCGTAGTCTTCGTCCGGGGCGTGGGTCAGGCTCAGTTGGGTCAGGGATTCGGTCCACAGCAGCGCGGCGCGTTCACGCTCGGTGAAGAACGGCGCTTCACGCCACGCGGTCACGGCGAACAACCGGCGCGGGGTTTCGCCGCCCTTGATCGCGTCGGCGGTGTGCATGTCGATGCAGAACGCGCAGCCGTTGATCTGCGAAGCGCGCAGCTTGACCAGTTCGATCAGGGTCTTTTCCAGCGGCAGTTTCGAGACGGCGGTTTCCAGGGCAATCATCGCTTTCAGGGCATCGGGGGACGCGGTGTAGAAATCGATACGAGGTTTCATGACGACTCTCCGGGGCAAGTGAATGTGGGGCTACGTTAGTCCCGGCGCCCGGACCGGCAAATAGCCAATCTCCCGGAAGATGGGTAGGCCACTGCGTCGGTGTCAGAAAAGAAAGTGTGAAAGGACAATTGCCATCACTCGTTGCGCGCCACTAGAATGCGATCAATTCTTAATTGCACCCTAATCGCACTCTCGATTGCATCTCTGGCAACGGACGCCCGAAACGAGTACCTGCCCTCCATGTCGTCCCTCGATCAGCCGTTGAATCAGCAAGTCCAGAGGCTCTACAGCGAACACCACGGGTGGCTGCAGGGCTGGCTGCAGCGCAAGCTGGGCAACCGCTGCGAGGCGGCCGATCTGGCGCACGATACCTTTTTGCGCCTGCTCACCCGGCAGGTGATCAAGCCGCTGGGCAATGAACCCCGGGCGCTGCTGACGCACATCGCCAAAGGCCTGATGATCGATCGCTGGCGGCGTCAGGACCTAGAGCGCGCGTACCTGGAAACCATCGCGCAGCTGCCCGCCGCCGAAGTGCCGTCGCCGGAAACCCGCTACCTGATTCTCGAAACCCTGTGGCGCATCGAAGCGCTGCTGCGCGAACTGCCGGAACAGACCCACGAGACCTTCCTGCTGTCGCAGATCGAAGGCCTGACCTACGCGCAGATCGCCACGCGCCTGAATGTTTCGCTGATCACCGTCAAACGGCACATGCGTGCCGCGTTCATTGCCTGCCTGAGTGTCGCCTGATGAGTTCGTCGATGATCAACCCGCAGATTCTCGGCGAAGCCGCCGACTGGCTGGTGCAACTGCATTCCGGCACCGCCACCCCGTCCGACCATCAGGCCATCGCCCAATGGCGCAGCCGCAGCGCCGAGCACGCCATGGCCTGGCAACGGGCCGAAGCGCTGTTGGGGGATTTACGCAGCGTGCCGGCCAACGTCGCGATCCAGACCTTGAAACGCGCGTCCCGCAAAGAAGGCCTGAGCCGTCGTCAGACCCTTACCCGCCTCGGCCTGCTGCTGATGGCCGGGCCGCTGGGCATCGCCTCGCAGCATGTGCCGTGGCAGCAATGGACCGCCGACCAGCGCACCGCTGTCGGCGAGCAGAAGAACCTGCAATTGCCGGACGGCACCCAACTGGTGCTCAACACCGACAGCGCCGTGGACATCGCTTTCAGCCCGGTGGAGCGTCGCGTCCTGCTGCTCAACGGCGAAGTGCTGATCAACACCGCCGCAGACGCCAGCGCCCGTCCGTTCATTGTCGAAACCCCGCAGGGTGTGGCCCGCGCGCTGGGCACGCGATTCTGCGTGCGCACCGAGGGTTCGCGCAGTCAGGTGTCGGTGCTTGAAGGCCAGGTTCAGATCACCCCGCAACTGCTCAAGCACAGTGCGATTCTCCAGGCCGGTGAGCGTCAGCGCTTCAAACTCAACAGCTTCGACAGCGCCGAAACCTTCGACACCGCCTCCCTGGCCTGGGACAAAGGCATGCTGCTGGCCAGCAACATGCGTCTGGACGAATTGCTCGGAGAGCTGAGCCGCTATCGCCGGGGCGTGCTGCGCTGTCATCCGGACGTCGCGGCGATGCGCGTGTCCGGGGCGTTTTCCCTGCGCGACACCGACGCCAGCCTGCGTCTGCTCAGCGACACGTTGCCGCTGAACATCAACAGCCTGACCCGTTATTGGCTGTCGGTGGAACCGCGTGTCTGAGCCCTCGGAAAATATTTTCCGTATTCACTGATACCTTTTCGCGTCTCGTCCGGTGAGTGGATAGACCTTTCAATTCCACGCCCCCGACAGGAACACCGAATGACCGCAATGCCATCGCCCCGCCCCGCCACGTTTGCGCTCAAGGCCCTGAACCTGAGCCTGGCCCTGGCCTTCAGCGCACTGCTGCCGAGCGCCGCCCAAGCCGCCGACAGCGTCAGTGAAAGCGCCAGCCGCAGCGTCAACATCGGCCCCGGCCTGCTCAGCCATGTGCTGGCGCAATTTGCGGTCAGCGTCGGCGTGCCGCTGTCGTTCGATCCGGCGCAACTGGGCAATCGTCAGAGCCCGGGCCTGCAAGGCAGTTACACCGCGCAGAGCGGTTTTGCGCGGTTGCTGGAAGGCAGCGGTTTCGAGCTGATCAGCACCGGCCACAACGGTTACACCGTGGCCCCGAAAGTCGCGGCGGACGGCGCGCTGGAACTGGGCGCCACCAACGTCAGCGCCCTGCGCGACGACAGCGGCGACACCTTTGGCGGCGAACAGGTCGCGCGGCGCGCGCAGATCGGCATGCTCGGCAACCAGGAGGTCAACGACCTGCCCTTCAGCGTCACCAGCTACACCGCCAAGACCATGGCCGACCAACAGGCCCAGACCGTCGGCGATGTGTTGCTCAACGATGCCTCGGTGCGCCAGTCCAACGGCTTCGGCAACTTCTCGCAGATGTTCATGATCCGTGGCCTGCCGCTGGCCTCCGACGACATTTCCTATAACGGCCTCTATGGCGTGCTGCCCCGGCAGATCATCGCCGTCGAAGCGCTGGATCGAGTGGAACTGTTCAAGGGCCCGAACGCGTTCGTCAACGGCGTGACCCCGAGCGGCAGCGGCATCGGTGGCGGGATCAACCTGCAACCCAAACGCGCGATGGACACCCCGACCCGCAGCGTCACTCTCGATTACAGCGCCGACGGTCGGGTCGGCGGGCATCTGGATCTGGGCCAGCGCTTTGGCGAGGACAACCGCTTCGGCGCGCGGGTCAACCTGATGCAGCGCGAAGGCGACACCGCGGTCGATGACGAAGATCAGCGCTCGTCGCTGTTCAGCGTCGGCCTGGACTATCGCGGCGATCGCCTGCGGGTCTCGACCGATTTCGGCTACCAGAAGCAGGTCATCAACCAGGGTCGCTCGGTGATCTATGTCGATTCGAGCCTGACCAAAGCCCCCAAAGTGCCGCACGCCAATGCCAGCTACGCCCAGAGCTGGAGCTACTCGCAACTCGAAGACACCTTCGGCATGGTCCGCGCCGAATACGACCTGAACGACAACTGGACGGCCTACGTGTCCGGCGGCGCCAAGCACACCCGCGAGAACGGCGTGTACTCGTCGCTGACCGTCACCGACCTCAACGGCAACGCCCGTGGCGGCATGCTCTATTCACCCCACGACGAAGACAATCAAAGCGCCATGGCCGGGCTCAACGGCCGCTTCGACACCGGCCCCGTCACGCACCAGTTGAACCTCGGCTGGGCGGGGATCTGGGGCGAGCAGCGCTCGGCGTTTGAAACCATTGGCACCGCCGGGCGCTACAGCACCAACCTGTACAACGTCACCGACAAGCCGCGCCCGGCGCCCACCTCGTTCGCCAGCGACATCAACGACCCGCGTATCACCGGCAAGAACATCCTGCGCAGCGAGGCGATTTCCGACACCCTCGGCTTCGTCGATGACCGCATCCTGCTGACCCTCGGCGTGCGTCGCCAGGCACTGAAAGTCGACGGCTGGAGCACCGCCACCGGCGCCCGCACTTCGAGCTATGAAGAGTCGATCACCACCCCGGTCTACGGCCTGGTGATCAAGCCGTGGGAGCACGTGTCGTTCTACGCCAACCGCATCGAAGGCCTGGCCAAGGGCCCGACGCCGCCGACCACGGCGATCAACCGCGACGAAACCTTCGCCCCGGTGCGCAGCAAGCAGATCGAGGCCGGCGTGCGCCTGGACATGGGCAGCTACGGCGCCAACCTCGGCGTCTATCGCATCGAGCAACCGTCGAGCTACACCCAGGACGGAATCTTCCGGGTCGACGGCCAGCAGACCAACAAAGGCGTGGAACTCAACGTCTACGGCGAACCGCTCGACGGCCTGCGCCTGCTCAGCGGCGCAACCGTGATGAAGACTGAACTGGAAGGCAGCAGCAACGGCGTGAATGACGGCAACCGCGCCGTCGGGGTGCCGCGCTTCCAGTTCAACCTCGGCGCCGACTGGGACATTCCGGGCCTCGAAGGTGCCGCCCTCAGCGCGCGGATGTTGCGCACCGGCGGCCAGTACCTCAACGCGGCAAATACCCAGAGCATTCCGGCGTGGAACCGCTTCGATCTGGGCTCGCGTTATGCCTTCAAGCTGGATGAAAAGCAGATCACCCTGCGGGCCAATCTGGAGAACGTCGCCAACGAAGCTTACTGGGCCTCGGCCAACGGCGGTTACCTGACCCAGGGCACGCCGCGTACGCTGAAGGTTTCGGCCACCGTGGACTTCTGACCGCTCGTCATCCGGCCGGCACCAAGGGTTCGGCGCGTCAGACCAATATCAGGTAGATCCCCTTTCCGGAGACAGACCATGATGACGCGCAAACTCACCTCGCTGTTGTTGATCGGCCTGCTGGCCACGGGCTCAGCCGTGACATTCGCCGCCAACGACGGCGCCGATGCCACGGGCACCAAATCCGGCTCCACCAATAGCTCACAAATGCCGCCCGATAACACGCCGGGCTCGCCGTCCGGCGGCAGCGGCGCGGGGGGCGGCACCGGCACCAACGGCGGCGCCAGCGGTTCGGGCTCAGGCGCGGGAGGTGGCACCGGTTCGGCCGGTGGCGGCACGGGCGGTGCCGGCGGTGGCACTGGCGGCTGAACGAACAAGAGCAGGCCGTGGTAAACGCCATGGCCTGTGTCTGAACCCGATTGTTTTCTTGTCAGCGATCCGAGCGCAGCAATTCGCCGAAGCCGACGTCCATCGATAACACGGCCGCACGATTGCGGCCGGCGTTTTTGGCCTGATACAGCGCCGCATCGGCGCGCTGGATGAACAGCTCCGGGCTGTCGTTGCCCAGCGGAATAAACGAGTAGCAGCCCAGGCTCACCGTTAGATAACCGGTGGGCGAGCCGCTGTGGGTGATGTGTTTGTCCATGACGCTGCGGCGGATCTGCCCGGCAATCGCCAGTGCGCCATTGATGTCGGTATCCGGCAGCAACACCGCGAACTCTTCCCCGCCATAGCGCACCGCCAGATCGGACTTGCGCTGGCAGCAGTTCTTCACCACCTGCGCGACCTGCGTCAGGCAATGGTCGCCGGCCACGTGGCCGTAGGCATCGTTGTAGCTTTTGAAGAAATCGATATCGAGCATGATCAGGCTCACCGGGCTCGACTGCCGCGCGCCCCGGGCAAACTCCACCTCCAGCGAGCGCTCGAACAGACGCCGGTTGGCCAGCCCGGTCAGGCTGTCGTGGGTGGCGATCTGCTCCAGCGTCCGCTGGGCCTTGCGCAGGTTTTTCTCGATCCGCTCGCCATCGCGCACCTGATGAATGAACACCCAGCCAAACAGCCCCACGCCGAGCATCACCAGCGCCACGATGACGCTGGACTGGAACGCCCGGTCATACCAGCCCTGGAGGATCGTGTCCCGGGACGAAGACGCCGCGACCACCAACGGGTAGCTTTCCAGCTGCCGATAGCCATAAAGGCGCGTCACACCGTCGACCACCGAATCGATCATCGCGGTGCCGGCGGACGCATTGGGCAGCAACTTCTGGTAGATCTCGCCCTTGGCCAGCGAGGTGCCGATCAGGCTCTCGTCGAACGGCCGCCGGGCGAGCAAGGTGCCGTCGGTCAGGCCGAGGAACATGGTGCCGTTGTCGTCCAGGCTGAAGCTTTTGAAGAACTTGTCGAAGTACGACATCTTGATCCCGGCCAGCAACACGCCCTGGAAATTGCCGGCGCGGTCGTTGACCCGTTTCGAGATCGGGATGATCCACTCGCCGTTTTCGCGGCTGCGGATCGCCGGGCCGATGTGCGCCACACCCGACACGTTCTGCTGGTGAAACTTGAAGTACTCGCGATCCGCCACGCCATTGCCGCGCGGCAGATCCGCGAATGAGGTAATCACCCACTGCCCTTCGCGGTCGAACAGAAACATGCCGTGCAACTGCTCGAGTTGCTGCACCCGCCACGCGAGGGTTTTCTGCAAACGTGGCTTCTGCGCCGCGCCATAACCATCGTCCTGAACCCAGTCGACCAGGCTGGTCAACACCAGATCCGCTGCCAGAAAAGTGTCTTCAGCCTGCTGTGCCATGGCCCGGGTCAGGTTGGCCGACGACACCTGTGCGTTGGCCAGATCCTGGCGCCGCGACTGTTCGATCTGCAAATACAACAGGCCGGACAGGCTCAGACACACAGCCACTATGAACAACACCGCCGCCTTGCGCAGGGGCAAACGCTTGAGGGTGCCGCCGGGGGCTTGGTTCGGATCGTGAATGGGGATAGGCAAAAGCGTGTCCTGGGCAGGTACGACAGGGGCAAAAGCCCGAAACCCTTGTTTTCGTGAGCGTAGCCCACCGGGTTGTGTGGGGCAACCAAGTGCCCCCGCTACGATCCCGACCCAGTTGCTATCGGCGCGCAGGGCAATTGGATGACCTGCGGCGCGAATTATTTTTGCCTGCCCGTTTTCCTCGCTTTTACCCCAGGCTCGCCAACCGCCGCATCGCACTGTGCAGATGCGCCCGCGCACTTTCCGGATCGCCCTCGCGCATCTGCTCGTACGCCCGTTGCGCAACCGCGTGCGGTACCGGTTTCAACACCCGTTGCGTGGCCATTGCCAATAGTTGCACTCTCGCGGCACGTTCCAGGTAATACAGGTCGTCCCAGGCTTCGGCGATGGTCGGCGCCGCGACAATCACCCCGTGATTTTTCAGGAACAGAATGTCGGCCTCGCCCATCACCCCGGCAATCCGGTCGCCTTCGCGCTCATCCAGCGCCAGCCCGTTGTAATGCTCGTCCACTGCCGTGCGCCCGTAGAACTTCAGCGCGGTCTGACTCAGCCATAACAGCGGTGGCCCCTCCAGCAGGCACAACGCCGTCGCGTTCGGCATGTGGGTATGGAACGCGACCTTCACTCGGGGCAGCCGATGGTGCAGGCGCGCGTGAATATAGAAAGCGGTCGCTTCCGGCTGACCCTCGCCGTCCACCACGTTGCCGGCGAAGTCGCAGATCAGCAGGTTGTGCGCGGTCACTTCGGAAAACGCATGGCCGTACGGATTGACCAGAAACAGGTCATCGTGGCCCGGCAACATCGCCGAAAAGTGATTACAGATCCCCTCCTCCAGCCCGTGCAGCGCCGCCAGTTGAAAGCACGCCGCCAGCTCTTGGCGAGCAGTGATGATGGCTTCGCTGTCGAGGTTCAACGAGGCGCAACGCGTGGGTCGGGCGCTGCCGGTCAGGGTATGGGCCATGGCGAAACTCCTTTATGACCAGCCAAGGGACGCGAACAGCGGCAGCACTTCGTCCAGCGTGTTGAGGATCGCGTCGGGCCGATAGTCCGGCAGCAACTGACGACCGGTGCCGCGGTCGATCCATACACAGCGAAAATGCATGTCGCGGGCAGCCGTGTGATCGAGCATCGGGCTGGCGCAGATGTGCACCACCTGATCGCGGCTGACGCCCAATTGCTCATGAGCGTAGTCGAACAGCCTCGGCGCCGGTTTGTAGGCGCCGGCCTGTTGCGCGGTGATCAACCGGTCGATGTGGCCGCCGAGTTGAGCGACGTTGCCGGCGATGATGTCGTCATCGGTGTTGGAGACGATGCACAGCTTGAAACCCTTGGCCTTGAGCTGCGCGAGTGTCTCGACGACTTCGGGAAACGGCGGCATCTGCGGAATCGCGGCGGCCAGGCGCTGACTGTCTTCGCTGGCACTCGCCAGGCCCAGTTCTTCCAGGGCCAGTTGCAGGCCGAGAGTGCTGAGTTCTCGAAACGAGCGGTGCGGCGGCGTCTGTTCCAGGCGATGTTCGTGGCGGTCGTAAACCTCGATCAGGCGCCCGGCGTCGACCCGGTGCTCGCCCTTCTCGCTGAGGATCCGCTCGGCCACGGCGCGCAGGCCTTCGTCCCATTGAATCAAGGTGCCGTAGCAATCGAAGGTCAGCCATTGCGGGCGCGGTGTGTTGATCAAGGTCATGGGGGCATTCCTCTGCAAGTGAGGGCTTCAGCTTATGAACTCGGGGTGATAGTGTGAAATTAAATAAATAGCCGACCGTCAGTTGCCAAACAAATATCGAGGCCGCCGCCATGCTGGATCTGGAACTGCTGAAAACCTTCGTCTGCGTGGTCGATGAAGGCAGCTTCACGCGCGCCGCCGAACGCGTCCACCGCACCCAATCCACGGTCAGCCAACAGGTACGCAAACTGGAAGACCTGGTCGGTCACGCCCTGCTGTTGCGCGACCGCACCGGGTTGAACGTCAGCGTCACCGAGCACGGCGAACTGCTGATCCACTACGCCCGTCGATTACTGGCCTTGTCCGCTGAGGCCAGCGAAGCCTTGGCCAGCGATCTGGATCTGGAAATCCTGCGCATCGGCATGCCGGAAGACTTCGACGCCCGACGCATGGCGCTGATCCTCGCCGGCTTCACCCGCAGCCACCCGCAAGCGCGGCTGGAAACCGTCAGCGGCATGAGCCTCGACCTGAGGCAACGCCTCGACAGCCGCGAAATCGACATCGCCCTGATCAAACGCGAACCCGACAGCGGCCCCGCCTGGGCGACCTGGCCGGAACGACTGGTTTGGGTCAAAGGCGTGGAATTCGATGCCTCCACTGGCGTGCTGCCGCTGGCATTGTTTCCCCAGGGTTGCCTTTACCGGCAACGGGCAATCCGCCTGCTCGACGTGGCGCAACGCCCCTGGCGCGTGGCCTTCGGCAGCCACAGCCTGACCGGCATTCAGGCGGCGGTCGCCTCCGGGCTCGGGGTTTCGGTGCTGCCGGCGTCGGCGGTGTTGCCGGAGCATCGGATGTGCACGGACTTGCCGCCGCTGCCACCGACGGAACTGGCGCTGGTCAGTCGCGAAGGGGTGTTGAGTGGATTGCAGCGGGGGTTGGTAGAGTTTTTGCGGGGAGAACTGGGGGTGGATGCGGGGGGATTTGCTTGATCCCCCCAAATGGCGCTGAGCTCAGGGCTTGTTGACTTCGCGCACCAGGTCGGCGACCGGGAGGTTCATGGTGTTTGAGTAGTAGGGTTTGTAGCCCCAGGCGGTAATGACGACTTTGCAGGGAACCTGGAGCTTTCCGGACAACAGGCCATTCAACTCCTGAATTGAAAGAAATTCCTGAGTTGAACCGTTATTTACGGTATGCCTTAAAGTTGCACTCGTCACGTAGTTGTATTTCCCGCCGGCTTTGTTGGTCTCATCTACATCAATCAGTCCGTACGCCGAATACCTGAATCGGTTAGTGATAGAGAAGTCCTGATCGTCACCCAGTGCACACTCCAACATTGTCGAAGCGGCGCCTTCCCTCATTCCTCTCCCAAACAGATCCAAAAGATTTACATCAGAGCCGTAGTAAATTTCGTAATACAGGCTGCTGGGTTTTCTCTCTATCGTCAGAAAATTGAGATTTGCAGGCTGGACCGTATGGTTTTTAGCGCAGGCTGAACACAAGATGGTCAATAGAAGAAGCAATAAGGTTTTCTTACCGCTGGTGCCATGCCCCGGCAACGGGCAGGCCGTCGGGTCGGTCACTCGGGCAGCGGGTTTTCCGCTCATGAAAAGCTCCTTGCGGTGTCGCGTCATCATCCATTGGCGCGCAAGCATGAACAAAGTCGCGGCGTTGTTCAAACCCGCACGCAAAAAAACAGGCGCCTGAAAAGGCGCCTGTTTTTTATGGCCAGTAACCGATTGCGTTATCGCGACGGCGGTACTCGAATATCCCCCGCCCGGCACTGGGTTTTCACGCCCTTGCCGCAGGCGCCGAATTGCAGGTCCTTGCCCATGCACACGCGCACTTCCGAGAGTTCCGGGCCGTTGCAGATCACGGCGATACCGTCTGACGGGATGCCCGGATTGCTCTTGCGGAACAGATCGGCAATTTCCTGCGCTTCGAAGTAATAAGAGCTACTGAACGGTTGCAACTCTTGCGGGATTTTCACCGCGCCCACCGCTTTGTCCGCTTCGTCCAGATAGCCCATCGCGCCGAGGCCGCTGCAGGTGCCGTGTTTGCTCCATTCGTGGTCAAGGAGTTTTTTGGTCGGGAACAGCGTCAGGCCTTTGGCCGTTTCGGCGGCCGACAGGTTAGTCAGCGGCGGGCAGGACTCCGGCCAGCCGCCCTTGGCGTATTGCGGCCAGAGGCCATGCAGGACAAAACCGTAACCCTTGCCGGTGCATTGCGGGTCGTCCTTGTGGGTCAGGCAAAAGGTCGGCGACCAGGACAACGTCAGCAGGTAGTAATCGAATACCCCCGCCACCGATTCCGCCTTGCTGGCAGACGACTGGCGCGCCGAACTCAGGCTGACGCTACCGACCGTCAGCGCAATCAGCGCCATAATTGTAAAAAGCTTTTTCATGTTCCCGTTCCTTGGGACGCGTGCGTCCGTGGTTTCTGTGGTCTGACCGTCACGTGGTCAGGGGCTGATTGAGTCACGCTTGTGTTGCAGGCGCATGACGCAGGGCAAAACCTGCATTACTTTGAAAGGACTACGATGTTGTTGAACTCAACACAGGGAACCGACATGAGTAAAGCAGACGAACTCGCCGCGAAACTCAAACAAACCCGGCACACCCATGCTGACGAAATCACCTGCGCTGAACTGGAGATCGATTGCTGGCCGGCTCAGGTCTACGCCTTGTATCACCGCATCGAGGGCTGGTTGCAACCGGTGACCGAGGTAGGCCTGAAGATTCGGCGCAATCCTACCCATGTTTGCGAAAGTTCGCCGGATGGCGAGACCCACGACTACGCCATCGACCAGTTGATCATCGAAGCCAACCACCACAGCCTGACATTCGACCCCATCGCCCGCTTCACCGAAGACGGCGCAGGGCGCGTGCAAATCGTCCTGCCGGGGCGCGAAGCATCGCTGCTGCGCACGGTCGATGAGCACGGTGAAAGCCATTGGTGGTTGCAGACGCTCGAAACCGGGCAACAGCTGGATGCGATTGCGTTGACGGAAAACAACCTGCTGCTGGTAGTCCAGGAAGGACTCGGTTTGTAGGCCGAACCTGACACAACTGTAATCCGCCCCTCAGCCAGCTGAAAGCTGCCGCTGGTTAGCCTCCCCGTCATTGGTCAAACGGGGACTTCAAGCGCATGCCTTCCACCACCTCAAGACGCACCTTCGTCAAAGGCCTCGCCGCCGGCAGTCTGCTCGGCGGCCTCGGCCTGTGGCGCACGCCGGTCTGGGCCTTGAATAGCCCCGGCCAGGTGAACGAGTTAAGCGGCACCGCCTTCGAGCTGTTCATCGGCGAAACCCCGGTCAACTTCACCGGCCAGCACCGCACCGCCCAGACCATCAACGGCAGCCTGCCCGGCCCGCTGCTGCGCTGGCGCGAAGGCGATACCGTGACGCTGCGGGTGCGTAACCGGCTCAAGGACAGCACCTCGATTCACTGGCACGGCATTCTGCTGCCGGCCAACATGGACGGCGTGCCGGGCCTGAGTTTCAAGGGCATCGAGCCGGGTGGCGTGTATGTCTACCAGTTCAAGGTTCGCCAGCACGGCACCTACTGGTATCACAGCCATTCCGGCTTGCAGGAGCAGGCCGGGGTCTACGGGCCGTTGGTGATCGACGCCCGGGAACCGGAGCCCTTCCAGTACGACCGCGACTACGTGGTGATGCTCAGCGACTGGACCGACGAAGACCCGGCCAGCCTGATGAAGACCCTGAAAAAACAGTCCGACTACTACAACTTCCACAAGCGCACCGTCGGCGATTTCATCCACGATGTCGGCGAAAAAGGCTGGGGCGCCACCGTTGCCGATCGCACGATGTGGGCGCAGATGAAGATGAACCCCACCGACATCGCCGACGTCAGCGGCGCCACGTACACCTTCCTGATGAACGGCCACGCCCCGGATGACAACTGGACCGGCCTGTTCCGCCCCGGCGAAAAATTGCGTCTGCGGCTGATCAACGGCTCGGCCATGAGCTACTTCGACGTGCGCATCCCCGGATTGAAAATGACCGTGGTCGCCGCCGACGGCCTGCACGTCAAACCGGTCAGCGTCGACGAGTTGCGCATCGCCGTGGCGGAAACCTATGACGTGATCGTCGAACCCGCCGCCGACGCCTACACCCTGTTCGCCCAGGCCATGGATCGCACCGGTTACGCCCGAGGCACCCTCGCCGCCCGCGCCGGTTTGTCGGCCCCGGTGCCGGCGCCGGACCCGCGGCCGCTGGTGACCATGGACGACATGGGCATGGGCGGCATGAATCATGGTTCGATGGACATGAGCGGCATGGATCACTCAAGCATGAACATGGGCCCGATGCAGGCGCACCCCGACAGCGAAAAGGACAACCCGCTGGTGGACATGCAAGCCATGACCACCGCGCCGAAACTCGACGACCCCGGCCTCGGCCTGCGCAACAACGGGCGTCGCGTGCTGACCTACGCCGACCTGCGCAGCACGTTCGAAGACCCGGATGGCCGCGATCCGAGCCGCACCATCGAACTGCATCTCACCGGCCACATGGAGAAATTCGCCTGGTCGTTCAACGGCATCAAGTTCTCCGACGCCGAGCCGCTGCGCCTCAAATACGGCGAGCGTATCCGCCTGGTACTGGTCAACGACACGATGATGACCCACCCCATTCACCTGCACGGCATGTGGAGCGATCTGGAAGACGAAAACGGCAATTTCCAGGTGCGCAAACACACCATCGACATGCCGCCCGGCACCCGCCGCAGCTACCGCGTGACTGCCGATGCGCTTGGCCGTTGGGCCTATCACTGCCATCTCCTGTACCACATGGAAATGGGCATGTTCCGCGAAGTGCGGGTGGAAGAATGAGGACGCCGACCATGACTCGATTTGCCGCGTTTTCGTTGTCACTCCTGTCGATGGCTCCGGCGTTCGCCGCCAGCGACATGCAGGGCATGGATCACAGTCAAATGACCGGCATGCAAAGCATGGACGACGGCATGATGCAGCCCGCCGCGCCGACCGAAAGCCGCACGCCGATCCCGGCACTGACCGACGCCGACCGCGCCGCTGTGTTCACCAGCCACGCCGGACACCAAGTCCACGACAGCGCCATCAACACTTACTTCCTCGCCGACAAACTTGAATGGCAGGACGCCGACGACGCCAGCACCCTGGCCTGGGATTTGTCCGGCTGGATCGGCGGCGACATCGATCGGCTGTGGCTGCGCTCCGAGGGCGAACGCAGCAACGGCAAGACCGAAGACGCGGAAATCCAGGCGCTGTGGGGCCACGCGGTTTCGCCGTGGTGGGACGTGGTCAGCGGCGTGCGTCAGGACTTCAAACCCGGCGCTCCGCAAACCTGGGCCGCGTTCGGCCTGCAAGGCATGGCGTTGTACAACTTCGAAGCCGAAGCCACGGCCTTCATCGGCGAAAACGGCCAGAGCGCGGTGCGGCTGGAGGGCGACTACGACATCCTGCTGACCAATCGCCTGATCCTGCAGCCGACCGCCGAACTCAACGTCTACGGCAAAAACGACCCGCAACGCGGGATCGGCTCGGGCCTCGCGAACACCGAAGCCGGGCTGCGCCTGCGCTATGAAATCCGCCGCGAATTCGCGCCCTACATCGGCGTGACCTGGAACCGTACCTACGGCCGCACCGCCGATTACGCACGGGAAGAAGGCGAGGATCGCAGCGAAGCGCGACTCGTCCTCGGCGTGCGGCTGTGGTTCTGAATCCCTTCAAAAAACAACACCGAGGTCTTGTATGCGCACATTGAAAATCTCCCTCGTCCTCGCCAGCGGTTTGCTCCTGAGCACCCTGGCCCAGGCCCATCCGAAACTGCTGTCGTCGACCCCGGCCGAAGGTGCCGACGGCGCGGCGCCCGGCAAGATCGAACTGCGGTTTTCGGAGGATCTGTTGACCCAGTTCTCCGGCGCCAAACTGGTCATGACCGAAATGCCCGGCATGGCCCACTCGCCGATGCCGATGAAGGCCAAAGTCAGCGCCGGCAGCGACCCGAAAACCATGCTGGTCACCCCGCTCGCGCCCTTGCCGGCCGGCACTTACAAGGTCGAATGGCGCGCAGTGTCGTCGGACACGCACCCGATCACCGGCAACGTCACGTTCAAAGTGAAGTGAGCGATGGCTGAACTGATCAACATCCTCCTGCGTCTGGCGTTGTATGTGGATTTGCTGCTGTTGTTCGGGCTGGCGTTGTTCGGGCTGTACAGCGTTGACGCAGTGCTGCGGTTTCGGCCGATGCTGCGCGGGATGGCGTTGATCGGGGCATTGCTGTCAGTGGCGGGACTGGTGCTGATGACCCGCGCCATGAGTGGCGAAACGGAATTCGCGGCGCTGTGGCCGCACCTGCAAATGATGGTGCTGGAAACCGACGTCGGGCTGGCGTGGACGCTGCGGATGATTGCGCTGATCGTCGTGATGATCTGGCCCGGATTGTGGCTGGCATCGATGGCCGGCACCGTCGCCCTCGCCTCCCTGGCCTGGAGCGGACACGGCGCGATGGATAACGCGTGGCATCTGCTCAGCGACATCCTGCACCTGCTCGCGGCGGGTGCGTGGCTGGGCGCGATGCTCGCGTTGATCTTGATGGCGCGGCTCGACGCACTGTGCAGCGAGGCGCGCATTCGTTCGCTGGCGGATTCCGTCAAACGCTTCGAAGGCGTCGGCGCGGCGATTGTGCTCATCCTCTCGGTCACCGGCGTGGCGAATTACCTGTTCATCGTCGGCCCGACACTGGGCGAAGTCCTGCTCGGCACCTACGGGATTCTGCTGGCGATCAAGGTTGTGTTGTTCGGAGGCATGTTGGTGCTGGCCGCGTTGAACCGCTTCCACCTCGGGCCGTTGCTCGAACAATCGTTGCGCGCCGGGCAGCATCAAGTGGCGGCCAATGCCCTGCGCCGCAGCGTGGCGTCGGAGCTGGTGATTGCGCTGTTGATCGTGGGACTGGTGGCGTGGCTGGGCACGTTGAGCCCGGAGCCGGGATGACACCCGGCAAACCCATTCACTACACTGGCCCGCACCTCCACTGCACAAGCCCGATCTCCATGACAATTCCAAAAAGCACGATGATCTTCTGCGGCCTGCTGGCCATGGCCAGCGCCGCCCAGGCACAAGAACCGGCCTCGCACCTCGACACCATTCAGCAACAAGGCCAGTTGCGCGTCTGCACCACCGGTGACTACAAGCCCTACACCTTCAAACGCCCGGACGGCGGATTCGAAGGCATCGACATCGCCATGGCGCAATCCCTGGCCGACAGCCTCGGCGTCAAAGTCGAATGGGTACAGACCACCTGGAAAACCCTGATGCCGGACATGCAGGCCGGCAAATGCGACATCGGCGTCGGCGGCATCTCGGTAACCCTCGAACGCCAGAAAAAAGCCTTCTTCAGCAACACCCTCGACGTCGACGGCAAGATCCCGCTGGTGCGCTGCGCCGACCAGTCCAAATACCAGACCATCGAGCAGATCAACCAACCGAACGTGCGCCTGGTCGAACCCGCCGGCGGCACCAACGAAGCCTTCGTCCACGCCTTCCTGCCCAAGGCGCAGTTGGCGCTGCACGACAACGTGACCATCTTCGAACAACTGCTCGACAACAAGGCCGACGTGATGATCACCGACGCCTCCGAAGCCCTCTATCAGCAAAAACTCAAACCCGGCCTGTGCGCCGTCAACCCGAGCCAGTTCATGCAATACGGCGAAAAAGCCTACCTGCTGCCACGCGACGACATCAGCTGGAAACTCTACGTCGACCAGTGGCTGCACCTGAGCAAAGTCACCGGCAAATACCAGAAAGTCCTGAGCGAATGGATCGCCGTGCCCGCGGCCCAGTAACCCTCAGTCGTCATGCATCAGGCCGGAGCTGTACTGGTTGAAACTGTTACCGATATTGCTCCCGCCGAACTTCAACGTATTCACGTTACGCGCTTCCGGCGACTGACAGTCGCTGGAGAAACAACTGGTGGTGGTCAAACCACCGGAGCCGGAACAGGCGCTTAGAACCGAGACAGTGGCGACGATCAACAGCGCTTTGAGTGGATTGTTCATGGTGTGTGGCGCTCGGGTGGGATCGGGATCTTGTGGAGGGATCGTAGGCCGGCGCGGGTGGCGGGAAGATGAAACTTGCAGGGTTTTCAGCGTGGGTTCAGGTTGAACCCACGCCTGACGATCAACCCTCCACCGCAGAGGGTTGCCCGAACCTACTTCGGCTCGACGTTATCCAGCGCCTGATTCACCGCCAAAGACCCCAACATCACCAACTGCGCAATGCCGATGGCGGTTTTGCGGTGGGCGGGTTCCAGGGTGGCGGCGAAGTTGTTGAGCATTTCGGAGGCCGATCCCAATGATTCGCTGGCATTGGCGAGCAGGGATTCGGTGTCGTAGGCCGGGTTGGCGAAGTACATCGGGTCATGTTGGGTGTGGCTGCCCATGATCCGTTGCTGTGGGGTGAGGTAGTGATCGAGGGCGCGCTCGGCGGCTTCGTTCAGGGTTCGTGAATCGGGGAATTTGTAGGGGGAAACTGGATCGGTTTCTGGTGGGTTGGGTGTTGGTTTGAACATGGATGAAACTCCTAACACTTTTAGTGAAGGCTTCACCCTTTCGCTACCAAACGAAGGGTGGCGGCCATGAACAGGTTGGTAGACCGGGTGTTAGGAGCCGGCGCGCCCGAAGACGCCCTGTACATGACCACCATAGACCCCGGCCGAAAGCACGACCGGGGACGATGACGCTGTACATCTAACACACGGGCTACCAAACCCGATCACTGGTTTTCAGTGACCCGAGAACGATAAAAGCCACGGGGTAGACGCACAAGCCGGCGGATTCTGTCTTAGGTGTAGGGGGTGGCGCAAGGTTGTGTAGGGTTTCGTTCGTGGTGGCAATTTTTTTAAACAAAGCGGACCTTTCACAACTCAGCCACGGTGGCGGAAGGGCTAGCTACCAAGCTCAGATGACGAGGGTAATCATTCATTGCCATCCGCAATACTTGTCGCTGGACAGACAGGGTAGATTTCCGGACCGTGAACCATTTACACAAAGCACTGGTTCTACAAAATAAATTCGCCTCATCTTTAAGAAACGTTGATTCGGTAATTTTTTATTGCTAACTTCGAAACAGGGACCGATAGAAGAATCAAACGCAGTCTATCACTCTCTATTTTTGTGCACGTTAAACATGAAAAGCGCTGACCTAGCTCATAATCAACCAACCTTGGCATAAGACATAACAACCATGGAATTGAACGCCGAAACGAGATCAGTAAATGAGATTTTTTCCCCAAACAAAAAATATATTGTCCCTCGCTTCCAGCGGGAGTACTCATGGGAGAGCGAGGAAGTAGAAGAATTCTGGGATGATGTCGCGCAACAAATAAAAACAACTTCCGGAAAAAAAATAACCAACGAAGAATATTTTATAGGATGCATCGTTTTAGTAGGAGAGGACTCAAAGCCTGAGTATTTGATCGTTGACGGCCAACAAATGCTTACCACCCTTACAATATTGCTCAGAGTCATTGTAGATCGCCTAATTGAGCTCGGAGAAGAAACAGCAGCCACCGCTCTATATAAGAACGTTATAGAAGGCACAGATAACGACGGAAAAAAATATTTCAAACTG